>NZ_JBGONU010000094.1:0-6013 GCF_041439295.1 Vibrio sp. 1F253
TGCCCCATTATAAGGTAGACCTTTTACTCATTCACACCTTGTTAATGTGTGTTTCCCCTAATAAAAGTTATCTGACATTAGCAGTTGTCAAAGTTATACGACACAAAAGACATCATCGTGTTGCTTTTTGGCTTGGTATATCGTTTCTATCATTACTCAAATGATGTAATACTCTCAACTTTAAAATGATAGTGATGTGCGTGACTTTAATCACAAATTTGAGTGCGAGATAAACCTATAGAAAAGTGAAAAACACATGCGATAAAGCCAATTGATTTGCTAGTCTAGTTACATTGATTGGCCTTCGTGCCTTTAAAGTCGATTATTCAATCGTAGTGACCATTCATTTCCACATTACCTATTCAAATCGCCCAGAGATAAAATAATAGGCTCTAAATAATCACTGGGCCCACCATGAATCAAGAGCCACCAAGAGATATTCTTAAGCCTACTTCAAAACCCTGCTCTCGAATTGGTTGGGTAGTGGAAGTTCATCCAGAAAAGAATCGAGTCAAAGTAGATTTTGAGCATAACCCATTTTCTCAACCTCTCTGGGCGTCAATAGGCCGTGCTTTTACTCAGTCAGAAATTTTTATGGCCATCGATAATAAACTCGATTGCCGAATCTCTTTTCTATCCGAAGATCTTACCATTCCAACATTGGTTGATATCTATATTTCTTTGCTTGAAGAGCAAGAGCTTGTTGTTAAAGCAAAGAGAATAACCCTTGATGCAGAGGAAGAAGTGCTTATTGGCTCTGGGACGACACAAACCAAATATAGTGGAACGGATGGCCGTATCACTACAACAGCCAAGCATCTTAGTAGTAGCGCTGAAAAAATTCATAAGATCCAGGGCGCTAAGGTAAAACTCAACTAATCCACTTAATCTAAGTAGGACATATTAATGGCAGTTACAATAAGTGCAAATGGACTCAGTGTTGTCCATAAAGGCTCGGGAGGAGAGGCGAATGCCACCCTGCCTGATGTGTGCCTTACTACAGTCGGTAAACCTGTTGTACCAATCCCTTATGGAAATAACGCGAAGTCGGCAGATTTAGTGGAAGGCACTACGACAGTCACAGCAGATGGCGGAAACAGTATTGCTTTAAAGGGCAGTAAATTTGCCAAGAGCACAGGCGATGCGGGCGGGGACAAGAAAGGCGTAGCATCGGGTACGATAGAGGCCGAGGCCGAGTTCATTTCCGCATCACCGAGTGTCATCATCGAAGGGAAAGGCGTGGCTAGGTTGTCAGACCAAATGACAATGAACAAGGCCAACACCATGTGCCTAGGTGGGGTTCAAAACCCTGCCGTCACGGTCACTGAAGATGAAGAAGGCACTTACACTGTCTACGTCAAGGCTCGATACCCGGATGGTGTACTTCTCAAGAACGCAGATTTTGACATTACCGATGTCTCTGGTGGTGCTCTGTCTCCTGGTCACTTTGATAACTCTGGCAAAAGCAAAGTATCAGGCTTAAAGCCGGGTCAAATCAAAATTCTGGTTAAAGAAAGTACGGATGAGTTTATTGCTACACCGGTTCGTTTAACCAACCCACACTACCTACCCGATTACAATGATGATGACTTCTTTGATAGGTCTGCTCAGGGACAGCAAATCTTCTGGCACCCTAATCGTATTGCCCCGCCAGTAGAAGGCTGGGGAACCATGGGGCCTAGCCTCACCGCTGACCGATATTTTGCCGATATTGTGGAAGCAGAAACGAAAGCCCACTTCGAGTTTAGACACCCTGATTTTCATTTCAGCGTATTGTCAGAATCGCTAATCGCGGGAATTGATAGTCTCTCTGATACGAGTTTTGACAGTGTACTGGCGAACGGGTTACCAATGGTGATGGAAGAAGGGGAAATTTTCTCCGTCTTATTTCGTTTACCCAAGCATGAAACCGCCGACCGTATGCTGGCTTACATGCGTGCTCGTGGTAAAGGTAATCCTCAGGTTTTCATCAATAACTACCCTTGGGATAAGGCTAAGAATATACTCAATTCTGAACTAGAGAGTCTACTTAGTAAGATAAAAGGGCGTGTGGAATCTCTTAAGTCCGAAGCTAGTCGGTTGAATTATGATTACTTGTCGTCTGATATCTATAAAAAGCATGTGAGTACCATTGATACCTATGCTAAAAAATTGTCCGATAACCTCAGCCAAGCTTTCAAGCGTATGGAGAAGAAAGCTAGTCAACTTATGGATGATGTGTCGGATGTCTCGGTCATTCAAGCGCCTGATCATGTTTATTCTGCCGAAGCAGGGACTATCGAAGTAGTCGTGAATGCGATACCGAAAATAGATTTAGAAGAGCAGAAGTGGATTAAGATCCGTGCCGTTCACGATGACCTGTGGGGAACGCCTGTTTACGCTAAAAACCTCAAAGTGATAGCCAATGGCTCCGTTCCCCATAAAGACAAGTTGGATCTCAATCCATTGCCGCAAAGAAGTACGGCCTCAGAAACTATGGATCTGGCGTTGGAGACCCAGAAGACAGAGGGAGGTGTGGTGGTGGTCGATGATCTCAAGCCTAACACAGACTCTGTCACTATCGAGTATGAAGGTGAACCGGGCATTGAAGATAAGATTGCAAAGCAACAAGAAGCGATAGAGACCTCTTTGGATGGCCTTTTAAACACTGTTGCTCAAGATATGTCAGGTTTCCAGAAACAATGGGACGAAGAAGGCGTACTCTGTTTGGGGGATGGGGTGCTTGAAGGGGCTAAAGCTTGGGGGGCCGATGTGGTGGAACTTTTCTCTCCCGAAGTCTGGGGCAAGATGGGCCATACCCTAGCAGATGCCACCACCGATGGTTTTGATAAGCTCTATATTTACGCCAATCAAAAATACAATGCATTGGAAGAGTACACCGCCGATGCGATGAAAGGAACGGAAGTTCAGTTAGCTCAAAGCGATTTACCAAGCTGGGTAAAACAGGCGGCTTATATTTCCAGTATGGCGCCTAACTTGCTTATTGCGGCCAGTGTGGATGCGTATGAAAGTATTGATGACACCATCGATGACGTGCAACTTTGGTGGAATGAAGACTCAGACGATATTGCGCGCAAGATAAAGTGTATTGCAAGGCACAGAGAAGCCATTTGGAACTTGCCTACGCTCTTTACCAACAATGATGTTAAAGGCGTAGAACAGTTCGTTGATACTGTCGTGATGGAATTTGACCCTGAGTGGGCAATGGAAATCAAGGAGAGTGAGTTTTTCCCAAAAGCCTTGGCGTTGATTAATGATGACAACAGCATCTTGCCTTTCTTTACATACTTGAACCTGATTATTGAAGCGATCCCGCCTAACTTCTATTTCTACTACGTGGGTAAAGCAGCTGCGTATATTGCCATTGAAGTGGTGTTAACCATAGTGATTGGCTTACTAACGGGGCCAGCAGGGGCAGCCGCCAGAATTGCGACGGTCACAGCGAAGTTTACCATGGGTGTTAAAAAGGTTGGAACCGTCTCTCACGCCGCACAAGCACTAAAAACTTTTACTAGCACCGTCGATGGTTTAGTCGATATTTTGCCAGATTACGATAAGTTAGCGGGCCATTTGGCATTGCGCCGTAAATCCGCCATAGCAGACAAACGGGTTAATGATACCGCTCAACTGAAAGAGGAACATGAGCCTAGAAAGGGTAAATGTCGACTGTGTAAGAGTGAAGAACATAAAACGCCTCGGTTGTACCGTGGTGAAATTAATTACGTATAGGATAACTTACCTATGAGTATACTGAACAACCAAGAAGCGGATGAATCGGATTTCGTCAATGGTATGATTGAGAAAAAAGGCTATCGTAAGCGCTGGGTAAACAACGTAAAAAAATTATCTGGGCACCCTTATAATAATGGTATCCATATGGATACCCATCATATTATTTCGGCAGAAGCGGTGAAGATAAGCAAATTGGGGAAAAATCTAGTTAATAAAGGTTACGATATCAATCAGTTGTCAAACTTGGTTGGGCTTCCTGCTACACTGCCGGGGGCATGCCAGCTTCATTGCCAACCACACCGTGGCGACCATACCTTTAGTCGTCCTAGGGAAGAACCATACCATGATTATGTTTCTGGAGAGCTAAAAGATCCAGAAATAAGAAAAAATATAAAAATGTGTTACGGCAAGACTAAAGAAACAGAAACCGAGTCAGAAATACATAAGCTGCTCGACCCGATTAGTCGTAAAGTGCTAAAGAAAATCAACAAAATTGAAAGAGAGCAATTTTTTTCACTGCCGTTGACCAAAATTTCCCATTACTTTATTCCAGGAGGACCTGGGTGTGCCTGTCAGTTTGATGTAAACGATGCGGAAAAACATGCCGCTACTTACTGTGCAAATGATCGACTCCACTATAAAGGGAGCAATAGAGATGGCAAAGACAAGCGCTATCAAACCAGTAGTTCTCCATGGAATACCAAAACGATCACGTACCAAAGCACCAGATGGAAACCAAAGGTAGGACAATGAGCCAATATAACGACCAATACTATATTGTTTTTAAAAACTATGATGGAAATACTTTGTACCTCACGACACATGATAGGTCCGACCATCGTGACTATGAGTTTACGAAGCTAAGTGGTAATGAACCTATGTTTTTTGAAAATGGTTATCGTGAGGAAGACTTGGCGAGAGGAATATCTAGGCCGATTACAAAAGCACACTTGGATTCTACTTACCCAGTGATTGCGGATGAAGTTAAACAGTCTTTAGGTGATATTGGCAATGATTGTTTTCAGTTGTATCCAGCTATCATTGTTGATGACCACGGTAAGTATCATGACAGTTATTGGGCATTTAACTTATTCCAAAAGATGGATGTTTTGAATTTAGAAAAGAGTCAGATTGATGATTTTGACCCTGAAGACACTCGACACACCATTGAGCAGTACTATTTGGATGATGACAAGTTGTCAGCTATGCCTGAGAAAGAGCGCTTGGTCTTTATGCCAAAATTCAGCGATTACCCCCATATTATTGTTCACGAGAAAGTGGTGAAAGCATTCAAGAAACATAACGTAGATACTTTGAACTTTGTAAAAGTGTCTGATTGGGTAATGGGTCTTCAGTTTGTAGAGTCTTAATGGTAACGCTCTCTTTTCGGCAATAGAATCTTAGCCAAGAGATTGATCTAAGGTTGGACAATGAACCAATACAACGACCAATACTATATTGTTTTCGAAAATTATGATGAAAATACTTTGTACCTAAAGCCACAAAAACATTCAGATCTGCGAGATTACGAATACACCAAGCTAAGTGGTGGCGTACCGATGTTTTTTGAAAATTGCTATCGTGAAGAAGATTTAGCAAGAGGGGTATCAAGACCGCTTAAGCAAGCACATTTAGATTCAACTTACCCAGTGTTTACTGACGCTATCAAGCAGTCATTGGGTAACATTGACAATAAATACTGTCAGTGTTGCCCAGGGATAATCGTGGATGACAACGGTAATTTCCATGAAGATTATTGGGTATTTAACGTCTTCGAGAAAATGGATGTGTTGGACTTGGATAGATGTGCCATTAGAAAAAGAAATCCCAATAGAGAGGGGCAGAAAATTCAACAATACTGTTTGAGTGATGAAAAGTTAGAAGTGATTCCAGAGAAAGAGCGTTTGGTCTTTATGCCTAAATTCAGCAGTTACCCCCATATTATTGTTCACGAGAAAGTAGTGAAAGCATTCAAGAAACATAACGTGGATACGCTTAACTTTGTCAAAGTTTCTGATTGGGTAATGGGGCTCCAGTTCGTAGAGTCGTAATGGAACAGTGGGCCGATGAAGGCATTGGGGAGATCTACGTTTCTAGCTTAAAACTAGGTATTCAGGAACAATAACCTTATTTGCTGTTCCTGAGTATATGTAAACTCCCCAAATAGTACAATTTGATCTGCTTCAGCGATACTGGACAATCACGTAAACAAATTTTCCATACTTTTAATAATTCATGCTTCGCTAAATTAGCAATCTTGCTAAAACGTTTTTGTCCAAAA
>NZ_JBGONU010000095.1:0-5852 GCF_041439295.1 Vibrio sp. 1F253
GCTGATCAGATCGTAGGTTCTTGATTTAGTTCCATTGAATTACGCAACAAAGCCGGTTAGGATCGTAAATCGGAGGAATAAACACATTGCCGTCGCGCGACTCCACACAACTCAATCCTATAAATAGACCTGGACCATTACTTTTGAAAATGTGTAAAACTTTAGACTTAACGTTATGATACTCGCCATTTTTTAGGTGAACACATTGAGCGAAAGGCAACTTATCTACATAATCAAAAGTAATACCCATGAAGCTTCTTGCGTCTATTATAGGAAAGTCGAACTCTACATCATTTTCATTAGGCCATTCATAAATACACCGTCCTAAACCATCAATGTCTAAAATGATTGAATCTTCGAAATCTCGATGAACTCCAAACGGCGTCCAATTTTCTGAAGTAGATATAAAAACATACACGTCTTTTAAGTCTGGATTTTTGTATCTCGCTAATATTTTACTTTCCAATAGTAGTGCATTAATTTCTCTAGTCAGCAATAAGCTCCATTTAGAAAGCTCATTGATTGCCAAGCAGTAACCCTCACCGACAATTCCTCTTAAATGCTCGTGAGGAGGTTGAACACAATCACCCCATAATTTTGGTATTGACGCACACGCTCTATAATCTAAGCTTTGTCCTTTAAAAACTCTGTAAGTAGGTTCAATCATTGTTGAGTTAAAAGCACTATTAAGAGAGCTATTTATTACTGAAATAGATATCATTTATATTTAAAAAGCCCTCATTCTAGAGGGCTTCTCCATAACGTCTTATAAACTAGTGCCCAACATCTTGACGTGGACTATCATTATCGCAGCAAATGCTTTCACTAGCCTCAACCTCAAACTCTTTTGAGAATTCCTCGTTATTTTGTTTTATATCCTGATGTGCCTTAGTCTTATCTTCCATAAATAGCTCCTTGGTAAATTATCGTTAACTAGTGCGTAATGAACTCAGATTCGCACGCAACCAACCCTGATGCATCTCAATGTAAAACCCAAGTTAATTATTTATAATTTATATAATTTCCAAGTTGAAATATTACACTATCGATATATCCTACCCTTACCAACTAGTTTTTCTGAGTAAAATATGGATAGTTCTTATTTATTTTTGATATTTGCCATTACATTTAGCGCACTGGATAAATGGATATCAAGAATATTTCTAAAAAGAACGCCATCATATAATGAATACCTATTTACCTATCAGAGTTCATGCAGTTTACTATCTGGATTACTTATCATTTCCGAACTAAATCAAGTTTCTAAACAAATCAACAGCGAAGTTGACCTAAAATTGTTGTTACTTTTAATAGTATTTAGCATTATCTCTTGGATGGGGTTTGCATATTCGACCTTTAGGGCTCGAACTTCAATTGAATTAGGCGTTGTCTCTATAATCTCTAAAACAAAGATAATCTGGAGCGCTATTTTCGGAGTTAGCTTTTTAAATGAGAAACTTACTTTCCTTCAAATAGTGGGCGTTATGCTCATACTTGTCGCCTCGCTACTCATCAGCAAAAATAACAAGATAGGTCTTCTTTTTTCAAACAATTTGCACGCGTGGCTCGCCCCTATCTTTCTCACTATAGCTATAGGTATTGATAAAGTGCTTACGATGTACTTACCCTCTAGCATTATCCTTTTCATCGGTTTTTCTGGAACCGCTCTTTTGACGCCTCTACTATTTAAAGTTCATTATGAGTTAATCAAAAAAGTTCTAGTTAACGCGGTAATAACAGCTACTTGCGGCACGGCAAGCTACTATCTTCTCTTAAAAGTGCTCAACACTAGCTCTTTTAGTTTAGTCATGGCTTTATTCCAAGGTGCCTTCATCCTCGATATTCTTTTTGGTTACTTCTTTTTAAAAGAGCACACTAACCTTATAAGGAAAATAGTCTCTTGTTTACTCGCCACCCTTGGTATTTTAACTTTGGCTTCATAACGTACACTTATTCACAGAACTCCAAGTTAAAAAGCATAACGAGGAGTTGATTCCAATCGCCACTGTAATGTTCGCGTGATGATTTCACGCCCCGCAATCATGACTCCTTTCAACACTCTCACCATTTCATTTTCGTCATATAAACTACTTTTGATAACTCCAGTAGTTAAATCAAAAGAAAGAGCGTAGTAAGGCTTACAGACCTGATTCTTACGTAGACTGAGCACACCACCCATCATCTCAGTAAACCGCTTCCAATCACCTTTGTCCGCCGCTTTTAAAATCCCTTGAGCAAGTAACGGTAAACCTTGTCTTTCTTTTAGGCGTCTCAACTCACGCCACACTGTCACAGAACAGCCTCCCAGTTGTTGAAATTGACGTATGCCCCAACAGGCCGCCCACGCATCAACTCTGGCAGCCGCATCTTGAGGGTCTTCTTCGTAAACACCTTTATCAAGATCAGTTCCATCAATGTTCTTTGAAATGTACTTAGCGATATAACCCGTGGCGGAGCCCTTTGATGGATCTATCTTGATTTCAGTAAATCGGTGCTCAGTCGCGCCTTTTTCTTTACTATCTTCTCGTAACGCATAGTCCTGCATAACCTCTATCATTTGACGATAAGATTCCGGCTCCACAAACAATAATAAATGCCAATGTGGTGTGCCGTCATGTTGTGGCTCTGCTACACGGAAACCGTAAAAACGGATCCCTAAACGATTCAGTTTTGAACGTATTAATTGCCAGACCTTATTTAAGTAAGAGTGACCGTCTAACGGGGTAAAGCCTCCCCATTTTGGATTGGCATGACCCGAAGCTGAGTAGCTTCGGTGATACTTCGAAGGGCAAGTAAGAGTGAGAAAAGTTGCTACATGGTTAAGTTCTTGAGCAAGGTCTTCAAATCCCCTTGCTCTAACCATTAATTCAGCTTTACGTATCTTCGGATCAGAGATGCCTTTTTGTGCTAATTCAAGCAATGAAAAGCGTTGCCCTAGCTCATTAACAGCAAAGGTATTTTCTAAATAAGCGTTCTGATAGGCTCTTTGGTTCCTTCTAGCGATTAATGTCGGATAGGAGCAATACAGGCTTGTTTTCTTATTGATTTGGTTAAGATGGTGCAAAACAGTTTCTATATTACGTCTTAACGCCTTTCTGAGCTTTCTAAGCCACCATTTGGGGTCACTATAACGGGCAAGCTCACCGGAATGTGAGTACAAACCTGCGTTAACAGGAAGTCCTTGTTGTTTGACTAGCTGACGAATATAAACAAGGGAAACGGATTCATTCAAATGTTGGCGTCGTAATGCAAGCGTCGAGGCCGCTAAGCGTTTCGCTTTGTCCCTTAAGTCGTCTTCAGAAAGGTTGAGTCCCACTTTATCCAACGGGACAGATAAATGATTCGAGAGTGTGTCCGACGTTACTCGCAAATAAGTATTTCGTTCAAACTTGGTTGGCTGACGACTATACTCATTAAGTAAGATCCGCTGAATTTCAAATGAAAACAAAGCTAACCTCTTGGTCACAAAACCTTTGTCATCAGGGTCAACACTCGATAAATCTAACACATTCATACTCGTTCACTCCCTTTCTGAGTCAAGGAGAAAACATCCCAACGAAGGCCATAAGATTTGTTACTCACATACGTTATCAAACCGGCTTGAAAAAGCTTATCTATAGTCTCTTTAAAGAGACGAATAGGTAGTCGCTCTTTTGGGAGCACCTCTCCATTCCTCGGGCAATAGTCTGAGCACACTTCAAACGTATGCCCTCTTTTCATCCAAGCCAAAAGGGTCAATTGTTCTTTACTCAAATTAATCATGATAGCCCCCTCTGTGGGAGAGTTGTTCGCATTTACTGTGGCTCTCTAGCCACTGGTCTAAATCTTCTTTTAGATAGCGTACCGCTCGCCCTATTTTAATAAAAGGTGGGGCGTCTGTTCGATTCTTTCGATGTCCTTCCATTCTTGATTGGCGTAAAAACGAACGACTCATACCAATGTAAGTCGCAGTCTCTTGTTCGGTGTATGCACGTTTTTGGGTTAATTCTGAATTCATCTCTTTATTCCTCTTAGTCGATTCGAGTTCATCTAAGCAGAAATAAATTCGCAGTGTTAGAGGGTTGTACCTATTAGGTTTAGAGTTATACCTATTAGGTTAAACGATGAAAAAGCGCCCTATCAAAGGGAGTAATTTCTCGGTTAAGTACGATATAAATAAAATCAATGGGTTAATACAAGCTGAACCGAAAGTAACCGTTACCAAATAACGCGGTAAAAAATCGTCAAAGCCCCGTGTTTATTGGTTTCATTCGGTTACCTAACCGAAAATAACAACATGTGAAAAAATCCAGATGGAAACAAGACGAATATACGGCTGTTAGCCAATCAAATTGACCGCATTGGCTTGGTGCTCAGGAGCTAAATGCGCATACCTAAGGGTCATCTTTAAATCAGCATGGCCAAGTAGCTCACGAACGATGTTTAAATCCACTGCCGCCATAACAAGTTTACTGGCAAAATGGTGGCGCAAATCATGAAAGCGAAAATGTTGTATACCTGCTTCTTTTAATAATTGCTCCCACTGATATTGATAGGTTTCCAAAGGCCTATTATTGACAACAAAAACAAATTCCGTAGTTGGATTCTGCTCTCGCCAAACGTTAAGCATGTCAAAAACTGTATTATTCAGAGGGATCGTTCGTTTGTTTTTGGACTTAGCATTTTCAGAACGTACCGTTAGATAACGATCCTCCATATTGACGTGCTCCCAACATAAAGAAAGCAATTCACCTTTCCTCATACCAGTATTCATAGCCATTAAAACCAGTGGCTCTAGGTAATCGATATAACGTACAGAAAACTGTGTCGACGCCCTTTCTCTAAAGCGCTTTTTGATATCATTTTTCAGACGCTCACTACGATGATGTAGAGTGTCCAATAATGACTTTTCTTCTTGATAGGAAAGGTAACGAACTCTCTTATTATCTTCCCTAGTTATTTTTACATTATTCAGATTATGTGAATCAATAAAATTCCATTCAACGGCACGGTTGAAAACCGCTCTCAGGCGATTATAGGCGTACGAAACCGTTGCTGGAGCACGACCTAAGTTCCTGCGTTCAGTAACCCATTGTTGAATATCCCACGCAGTGATCTCTGCTAAGGGTTTATTCGCCAGATGTTTAAAATTGTTTGTTATACACATGAACGACTGCTTAGCCGTCTTAGGGTTCATAGCTATTAGGTAGGACTCATAATGTTCATCGAGAAATTTTTTTAGTGTTAGGTTACTTCTTTGCTCTTGCCTTTTAGCTTCATATCGGGCCTCTTGCACATCTTCACCACTTGCAACTAAACCCACTTTCTCTTTAGCTAAGTCTCTTGCTTGCGCAGGAGTTAAAGCATTAGCAGAACCAAGGAGATAATTCCGCTGCTTCCCGTTGAGACGGAAGTACAGATAATACTTAATCGTACCTAAAGGAGAGATCCGAGCATGAAAGCCACTGATTTCAGTATCATTCAATCGCTTCTGTTGAACCTTGAGGTTCTTAATTGAATTAACTGTTATTTTCTGCTTAATCGCCATAACACTCTTCCTTTGTGTAGCGGATATGTAGCAGAATAATTGTATATCGATAGACTAAAGCGAACGAGCGTGAACAAACATAATTAATCTAAATTATTGTTGTATAAGGCGTTACTATTCATTGTTGTGTACCGCTGCCTACAGAGGAATATTAGTCAATTCCACTGTTAAGGTGTGAGTAACGCAATACAAAAGCCGCCGTATACCACATTAAACACAAACGCAACGCATAGCAAAAATGCCAAGCGTTGCGAATCACTCTTAAACAGATTGTTGAACGAAGCCGCTGCGCGGCAGAGTAAAGCGAGTGCAAGCCATACTCTTG
>NZ_JBGONU010000096.1:0-5818 GCF_041439295.1 Vibrio sp. 1F253
AGCCAGAGCCAGAGCCAGAGCCAGAGCCAGAGCCAGAGCCAGAGCCAGAGCCAGTCCAGGTAAAAGTACGGCCTAAGTCAAAAAAAACATTTTTGCAAAAGCTAGCTGACTTAATGCCGTGGTAGATATGATGTTATGGAGCTTTGGTCTGATCCTCTGTGTGAAGTTCCATCAAATTTTCTAGTAACAGCTCTAGTTTATCTTCTATCTCAAAATCTCTTAAGTTGTAGACGGGCTTCTTTTTGTTTGCAAGAATCTTTCTCACTTCCCAGCGAGTTGTAAAATCACAGCGTTTTGCAACTAGCGAAATATCCTTATCTGTTTGTTCAAGTTGTTCTGTAAACCCCCAGTCGTTCATTTTAACAATCTGACTTTCCACAAAATCAGGGGGTATGTCTTCGTTATTGAACTCTTTGATTGTTTTTAGTTGTTGGCAATAATTATTCATCAGTGCGAAGATTCCTGCATATGCTTCTTTGCCTCTAAGCCTATACGCAAGGACAGGATTGTCATTTGCTAAGCTTTTTAGGCTTTTTTCATATGCAGTTAAGAAATCAACCGAGATATTGGGAGCCATAGTTTCAATAAGCGAAGAAAACATTTGGTCTAGTATTTGTGTCAGTCCTTGAGGTAGTGCTTCTTTAGGTATTTGCTTCTTTTTGAAGAAATCGTTACATATTGACAAGTACTCGGCTGACAAGTCTTCGGGAGAAAACGAAGATGCTTTAAAATGAGCTCGGAATTCTAATAGGTAATAGAGTGTTTCTTTGGTAGTTTTTAATCTTTCAGCTCTTACCTTGTAAAAATAGCCTAACCCACTAGTTAACGCGCCTAAAGCTATCCCTGCGAGGCTGACTAGAGCAACGATGATTTTGATATCCACAATTAGTCCTTTAACTAAGTCAAATTAGTTATGGATAATAACATATGCATACACACGCAAAAGGTTTGAGGCTCCTATATGTGAATTTTACCAATGAACATAAAGTGAACGGTCATTTAAAGACGCCCAACTTATTCCTACTTGGGTAAAGGTTGATGAAGCTAGCCTAGATGTTACGAGGCGAGTTATGCAAGTTGTTGACTTGTAGAGAGTAGAAGAGTCATACAAACGATTAAGGCACCAATTGGCGCCTTTATCTATTCAACTCAACAATTCTTTCCCTTCACAGCTAACAACATTGCCAACCTAGAATTCGCTGTTTCAGCAATTTTCGCATAATCCTCAATAGAAAAGTAACCAGGCTCACGTAGCAATTCAGGAAGCCTTGAACGCTCGAATACCATCACGTCATTTCCAACTGGAACAGTACCGAGCACGCGGCCGTTTTCTAACGTCATTAAAAGCTTTGTGGTAACACGTGTTGGAGTATGGGCTGGGAGCTGGTTTGCTTCTTTGTTCCAGTATCGCCAAAGAACATCATCACATTCGTTTTGGTATTGGATTACTTTGTCGCGGATATCTGCACGGATTCGATTAGGTTGCAGAGTTTGGAGCCAGCCGAAGAGTTTTCGAAGGGGGATGCATGTTGCTTCGTTGTGCCTATCCAAAGAGGGGATAACCATCATGGTGACACCCCAACGCTCCGTATTAGTAGTTAGCTTTCGGTGTTGAGTTTGCCAAGCAAGCCCCATACCTTCAACTACCGGACGCATAGGTGTATATGGTTCACCATTATGTTGAATGAGGAATAGATTAGAACCGTGAAATGGTACTCGAATTTGGTTATTCATGGGATAACCCCTTTTGTGATTCGTGGTTTTTAATCACCACGCAAAGGGACCAAACTTTGGGTGGTGAACTGAATCGGGTTGGTCCTACCGCCACAAAAGGAAACGGCCAGCCGAAGCTGCCCAATCCAGTCCACCATAATTTGGGTGTGCTGAATCGCAGGCATAAAAAAACCAGCAAAAAGCTGGATGTTTTATACATCCTTTTGTGCATAGAGACTAACTCACTAAAACGGGGGACCAATCCCGTCACTGGATTTTGCCAGTGAAATTTGATTATGAGGCTAGGAACGCAATAAATCAAGATCTTGAGTAGGTGGTAACGAGTAGTAATATGACTGAAACTTCATGGCCTCTCAGGGGGGGCACCTAGATTTAGCCTAGAAAGCAATAATGACAATAGTTATCGTGCTTTGCCTTAAGTGCAGCATTGTTATTTTATGTTAATTCGTTACAATGCCCCAGTACTTATAAGGGCACATCTGTATTTGTACCCAAATTTGTACCAATTCTTACATATATCCCCATTAAGTTTTCTAACTTTTTGAATTAAATATATTAAATAATTTTCATGTGTTGCTTGGTGTGCAACACCACTGTAAAGGACAAATAATGCCAATTATTACTCTTCCTGACGGTAGTCAGCGTCAATTTGACAACCCTGTATCAACTCTAGATGTTGCCCTATCAATCGGTCCTGGTCTTGCGAAAGCAACCATTGCTGGTCGTGTAGATGGCGAGCGTGTTGATGCTTGTGATCTTATCGAAAACGATGCAAGCCTAGAAATCATCACAGCTAAAGATGAAGTTGATGGCCTTGAGATCGTTCGTCACTCTTGTGCTCACCTTTTAGGTCACGCGATTAAGCAGCTTTTTCCAGAAGCGAAAATGGCGATCGGTCCTACTATTGATAACGGTTTCTACTACGATATCGACCTTGAGCACTCTCTAACGCAAGAAGATCTAGAAAAGATTGAAAAGCGTATGAAAGAGCTAGCGAAGACCAAGTATCAGGTTGTTAAGAAGAAAGTTAGCTGGCAGGAAGCGCGTGACGCATTCGAAGCTCGCGGCGAGACTTACAAAATCGAAATCTTGGATGAGAACGTTTCTAAAGACGATCGTCCAGGCCTGTACCATCATGAAGAATACATCGATATGTGTCGTGGTCCCCACGTTCCACATATGGGCTTCTGCCAACACTTCACACTACTTAACGTAGCAGGTGCTTACTGGCGTGGTAACAGTGACAACAAGATGCTT
This sequence comes from Vibrio sp. 1F253, assembly GCF_041439295.1. Lineage (NCBI taxonomy): Bacteria > Pseudomonadati > Pseudomonadota > Gammaproteobacteria > Vibrionales > Vibrionaceae > Vibrio > Vibrio sp. 1F253. Next base: position 2,992 of record NZ_JBGONU010000096.1, read on the forward strand.
CAACGTATCTACGGCACTGCATTCCATGACAAGAAAGCGCTTAAGGCTCACCTAGTGCGCCTAGAAGAAGCGGCTAAGCGCGATCACCGTAAAATCGGTAAGCACTTAGATCTATTCCACATGCAGCAAGAAGCACCAGGCATGGTGTTCTGGCATCACAACGGTTGGACTATCTTCCGTGAGCTAGAAGTATTTATTCGTCAGAAGCTGACTGAGTACGATTACCAAGAAGTAAAAGGCCCATTAATGATGGACCGTGTTCTTTGGGAACGTTCTGGTCACTGGGATAAGTACGCTGAAGCGATGTTCACGACTTCTTCAGAGAACCGTGAGTACGCGATCAAGCCAATGAACTGTCCTGGTCACGTTCAAATCTTTAATCAAGGTTTGAAATCTTACCGTGATCTACCGCTACGTATGGCTGAGTTTGGCTCATGTCACCGTAACGAGCCGTCTGGCGCACTTCACGGCATTATGCGTGTTCGTGGCTTCACTCAAGATGATGCTCACGTATTCTGTACTGAAGACCAAGTTCAGCAAGAAGTTAAAGCTTGTATTGAAATGGTTTACGATACTTACACAACTTTCGGTTTTGAAAACATCGTTGTTAAGCTATCTACTCGTCCAGAACAGCGTGTAGGTTCAGACGAAATGTGGGACCGTGCAGAGGCCGATCTTAAGCAAGCGCTTGAGGCGATGGAGATTGCATACGAGATTCAAGAAGGCGAGGGTGCGTTCTACGGACCTAAGATTGAATTTACTTTGCATGATTGTTTGGACCGCGCATGGCAATGTGGTACAGTGCAGCTCGATTTTGCATTACCAGAACGTTTAGGTGCAACTTACGTAGGTGAAGATAACGAGCGTCACACGCCAGTTATGATTCACCGCGCGATTTTAGGTTCACTAGAACGCTTCATCGGTATTCTTATTGAAGAATACGCTGGCTTCTTCCCAACGTGGTTGGCGCCAGAACAAGCAATTGTTATGGGCATTACAGACAAACAGTCTGAATATGTACAAGAAATTGCGAAAAAACTGCAAAAAAGTGGATTTAGAGTCAAAGCAGACTTGAGAAATGAGAAGATTGGCTTTAAAATCCGCGAACATACTTTGAAACGTGTACCGTTCATGCTTGTGTGTGGTGACCAAGAAATGGAAGCCGGCGAAATTGCAGTACGTACACGTAAAGGTAAGGACCTTGGCAAATTTAAAGTGGATGACTTTATTTCATACATCCAAGCCGAGGTTTCAAGCCGTAAGCTCAATCTGGAGGAATAGCTATTAAAGGCGGAAGACGTGGCCAACAACCGGCCAAACAAAACCAGCACCGTTTAAACGGTGACATTCGTGGCGTTCGTGAAGTGCGTCTAACTGGCGCAGACGGCGAAGCTGTTGGTGTAGTAACAATCGCTGAAGCGATGGAAGCTGCAAATGAAGCTGGTATGGATCTTGTAGAGATCAGCCCTAACGCCGAGCCGCCAGTTTGTCGTGTGATGGACTACGGTAAGTTCCTCTTCGAGAAGAGCAAAGCTGCGAAAGAGCAGAAGAAAAAGCAAAAGCAGGTTCAGATCAAGGAAATTAAATTCCGACCTGGAACTGATATTGGAGACTATCAGGTAAAACTACGCAACCTGACTGGTTTCCTTGAAGACGGCAACAAAGTGAAGGTAACAATTCGCTTCCGTGGCCGCGAAATGGCTCACCAAGAAATCGGTGTTGACGTTCTTAATCGTTTGAAAGTAGATACTGAAGAATTTGCAGTTGTCGAATCTTTCCCAACGAGAATTGAAGGTCGCCAGATGATCATGGTGTTGGCCCCTAAAAAGAAGTAATTAACGGCTTTGCAAGTAATTAAACCCTGCAGCCTCAGGTTGCGGGGTTTTATTCGCCCTAATTACTATGTTATTAACAACTCAACAATGCGGAGTTATTCATCATGCCTAAGATGAAAACCAACAAAGGTGCTGCTAAGCGTTTCCAGAAAACTGCTGGTGGTATTAAGTTTAAGCACGCTGGTAAACGTCACATCCTGACTAAGCGTACTACTAAGAACAAGCGTCAGCTACGTCCGAACTCGATCCTTCCTAAATGTGAAGTTGCTCAAGTTCTACGTATGATGCCATACGCTTAATTCTTTTTAGTTTATAAATTCGTTTAGTTTAGGAGAAGCATAATGCCTCGCGTAAAACGTGGTGTACAAGCTCGTGCACGTCATAAGAAAGTTCTAAAACAAGCTAAAGGTTACTACGGAGCACGTTCACGTGTTTACCGCGTAGCTTTCCAAGCAGTTACCAAAGCTGGTCAATACGCTTACCGTGACCGTCGCAACAAGAAACGTCAATTCCGTCAACTTTGGATTGCACGTATCAACGCGGCATCTCGTCAAAATGGTCTATCTTACAGCCGTTTCATCAATGGCCTTAAGAAAGCATCTATCGAGATCGACCGTAAGATTCTTGCTGACATCGCAGTATTCGACAAAGCAGCATTTGCTGTTCTAGTTGAAAAAGCGAAAGCATCTCTATAATTTAGAGTTAGCTTAAAGGTTTAATAAAAGGAGAACTTCGGTTCTCCTTTTTTATTGCCTGCTATTTGGCTTTGCCGCATTCTCTCGCATCTAATTTTTATTCGCTTGAACAAGCATTCTGGTATATAAACATTTACCTAACCTTTAAATGTTAAGCGACCGAGATAAATGACCGCACCGACTACTATGACGTTCTTTGAACGTTTTGAAACTGACATCCTTTCTGGCAAGAAGACGATTACTGCATATTTCGGAGCATTCCGATCAGTCATTTCGGGATTATCCGATCACCCATTT
>NZ_JBGONU010000097.1:0-5421 GCF_041439295.1 Vibrio sp. 1F253
TTAGTGATTGTACTCACTTAACTCAGTGTCCAAAACTGCTGGTGCGGATCACTTTCGAGTTAGAAAGTGCCCCAAAGTGAAGTGTTTACTGGCGCTGTTGATTAGCGCTAAAGAGTGCTTATCGACCTAAAGGGTAACTGTGTGGCTCGGGCTGCGTATTAATTAGCAAATCCATAGTTGTCTGAGATTGTTTTACCGGAGAAACCTTGAATTACTATATGGTAGGGTACAATCACTATCTTGATGGGTGGCGACATAGGACGTGTTGTTCGAACTCTTTAGCATCAAGTATTCTGAATATTATATGGAAATAGTTCGGCAATCTTGATTGGTAATTAATGACATCTAGAGGGACTATCAGGCTATTATCTTGCCTATTTGACGCATCATTTTCAAAAAGAGTACTCATGCTGATGAGCCTTGCTAGGCAAAGGCGTTAGACAATGCTCTATCATGAATTAGAAAAGTTAGACAACTCTAGGTGACGGAAGTAAAGCCTTTAAGAATACTCTCATAATTCATTACAGCACAAGGCTTTATCTTGATTTGTCTGTAAAATTGTCTAAATAAAAAGCCAAGACTACGGTGATGATTTTCCACGTTGGCAAGGGCAGTGCAATGCATGTGGTGCTTGGAACACGATTACAGAAGTTAGGTTAGCCGCTTCACCTCAGGTCGCGCGCAATGAACGACTAAGTGGTTATGCAACTGAATCTTCGGTTCAAACGCTATCGGAAATCGACTTGCAAGAGGTCCCGCGCTTTAGTAGTGGCTTCAAAGAGCTTGATCGTGTACTTGGTGGTGGTGTTGTCCCTGGCGCTGCGATTCTTATTGGTGGTAACCCTGGTGCCGGTAAATCAACGCTGTTATTGCAGACTATGTGTCAGCTTTCTTCCCAGTTACCGACACTTTATGTCACTGGCGAAGAATCTCTTCAACAAGTTGCGATGCGAGCATCTCGACTTGGATTGCCAAAAGAGCACCTAAAGATGCTCTCTGAAACCAATGTTGATAAAATCTGTCAGGTTGCAGAAAGAGAGCAGCCTAAGATCATGGTTATCGACTCAATCCAAGTTATGCATGTCGCTGACGTTCAATCGTCTCCTGGCAGTGTTGCTCAGGTGCGCGAATCGGCAACCGCATTAACGCGCTATGCGAAACAGAACAACGTTGCCGTGTTCCTAGTGGGACACGTAACTAAAGACGGTACCTTAGCGGGACCAAAAGTACTTGAACACATTATTGACTGTTCGGTGTTGTTAGATGGCGGAACGGACAGTCGTTTTAGAACCTTGCGCAGCCACAAGAACCGTTTTGGTGCAGTGAATGAGCTAGGTGTGTTTGCCATGACAGGGCAAGGACTAAAAGAAGTTAGCAATCCATCGGCTATTTTTCTGTCTCGTGGTGAAGAAGAAACCTCAGGCAGTTCAGTGATGGTAGTTTGGGAAGGGACGCGTCCACTTCTTGTCGAAATTCAAGCGCTGGTGGATTATTCGCAGCTGGCTAACCCGCGTCGTGTCGCTGTTGGTCTCGAGCAAAATCGACTGTCATTGTTATTAGCCGTGCTGCATAAACACGGCGGCTTACAAATGGCTGACCAAGATGTGTTTGTGAATGTCGTTGGTGGTGTTAAAGTAACCGAAACCAGTGCTGATCTTGCATTGGTAATGGCATTACTTTCGAGTTTCAGAGACCGCGCATTGCCAAAAGATGTGGTGGTTTTTGGCGAAGTAGGCCTTGCTGGTGAGATTCGACCTGTACCGAGCGGTCAAGAGCGCTTAAATGAGGCGTTTAAACACGGCTTCAAGAGAGCCATTGTACCAGCGGCTAACATGCCTAAAGGTGGCATTCCAGGAATGCAGATCCACGGTGTGAAAAAATTATCGGAAGCAATTAATGCTTTTGATGAGTTGTAATTGAGCTCACTTCAGCTACTCTATACAGCAGAAATTCAGTCTAACTTAAACGCTATTTTCGCTTTAAGTTAGCACTAAACTTAACAATCATTTAGATTGTTTCTTCAGATTGCCTTTTTCTATATGTTAGAAAAAGGCAAAGTTTTTTAGTCCCAAATGCATGCAAAGCTATCAGTCCTCACAGATTGTGATATACTCTGCGCGCATTTTATATCCTATTAACAGAGTAAGACAATGGCAGATTTATCGAAATACAGAAACATTGGTATTTTCGCGCACGTTGATGCGGGTAAAACAACTACCACTGAGCGTATCCTTAAGCTAACTGGTCAGATCCACAAGACTGGTGAAGTACATGATGGCGAATCAACTACTGACTTCATGGAACAGGAAGCTGAGCGCGGAATTACTATCCAATCAGCAGCTGTAAGCTGTTTCTGGAACGGTCACCGTCTAAACGTTATCGATACTCCTGGACACGTTGACTTCACAGTTGAAGTATACCGTTCTCTTAAAGTACTTGATGGCGGTATCGGTGTATTCTGTGGTTCTGGTGGTGTTGAACCACAATCAGAAACTAACTGGCGCTACGCTAACGAATCAGAAGTATCTCGTCTGATCTTCGTTAACAAACTAGACCGTATGGGTGCAGATTTCTACAACGTTGTTGACCAAGTTAAAAACGTTCTAGGTGCAACTCCTCTAGTTATGGTTCTACCAATCGGCCGCGAAGATGAATTCGTGGGTGTTGTCGACCTTCTAAGCCGTAAAGCATACGTTTGGGATGACACTGGTCTTCCTGAAAACTACGAAATCACTGATGTTCCTGCGGACATGGTTGATGACGTTGAGCAATACCGTGAAGAGCTAATCGAAACTGCTGTAGAGCAAGACGATGACCTAATGGAAGCTTACATGGAAGGTGAAGAGCCTTCTATCGAAGATATCAAACGTTGTATCCGTAAAGGTACTCGTGATATCGCATTCTTCCCTACGTTCTGTGGTTCTGCGTTCAAGAACAAAGGCATGCAAGTTATCCTTGATGCTGTAGTAGATTACCTACCTTCTCCAACTGAAGTTGATCCTCAACCTCTAATGGATGAGAACGGCGAAGAAACAGGCAACCACGCTATCGTTTCTACTGAAGAAACTTTCAAAGCGCTTGCGTTCAAAATCATGGATGACCGTTTCGGTGCTCTAACTTTCGTTCGTATTTACTCTGGTAAATTGAACAAAGGTGACACGATCCTTAACTCATTCACAGGTAAAACTGAGCGTGTTGGCCGTATGGTTGAGATGCAAGCTGATGACCGTAACGAACTAACTAGCGCACAAGCTGGTGACATCATTGCGATCGTTGGTATGAAGAACGTTCAAACTGGTCACACTCTATGTGATCCAAAAGACCAAGTAACGCTTGAGCCAATGGTTTTCCCAACTCCAGTAATCTCTATCGCTGTATCTCCAAAAGATAAAGGCGGTTCTGAGAAAATGGGTATCGCGATCGGTAAAATGGTTGCAGAAGATCCATCTTTCCAAGTTGAGACTGACGAAGAAACTGGCGAAACTATCCTTAAAGGTATGGGTGAGCTTCACCTAGACATCAAGGTAGATATCCTTAAGCGTACTTACGGCGTTGACCTAACAGTTGGTGCTCCTCAAGTTGCTTACCGTGAAACTATCACTCAAGCAATTGAAGATAGCTACACGCATAAGAAACAGTCTGGTGGTTCTGGTCAATTCGGTAAGATCGATTACCGTATCAAACCAGGTGAAGCAGGTTCTGGCTTCAAGTTCAACTCAGTAGTTGTGGGCGGTAACGTTCCTAAAGAATTCTGGCCTGCAGTTGAGAAAGGCTTTGCTGGCATGATGGATAACGGCGTACTAGCTGGCTTCCCTACGCTAGACGTTGAAGTTGAACTTTTCGATGGTGGCTTCCACGCAGTCGATTCATCTGCTATCGCATTTGAAATCGCAGCGAAAGGCGCATTCCGTCAATCTATGCCTAAAGCTGGCGCGCAACTTCTTGAGCCTATCATGAACGTTGACGTGTTCACTCCAGACGATCACGTTGGTGATGTTATCGGTGACCTTAACCGTCGTCGTGGCATGATCAAAGATCAACAAGCTGGCGTTACTGGTGTTCGTATTAAAGCTGACGTACCTCTTTCTGAGATGTTCGGCTACATCGGTCACCTACGTACTATCACTTCTGGTCGTGGCCAATTCTCTATGGAATTCGCACAATACGCACCATGTCCAACTAACGTTGCTGACGAAGTGATTGCAAAAGTTAAAGCAGAAAAAGAAGCTGGTAAGTAATTAGCCCTTTTCTAAATTAGCTAAAAAAGCCCCGCAAGTGAAAGCTTGCGGGGCTTTTTATTGTTTGTAATATACTGCGAGGTGCGAGGGGCGAGGTGCGAGGTGCGAGGTGCGAGGTGCGAGGTGCGAGGTGCTGATGTAGCCCCTAAAAAGTAGACACAGGGGTTGTCCCGTATTTATTCAACACGGGACTGATAAAGCAGGGAGAGACTAACGTTTTAAGTCGATGTAAATCTGCTCTACCTTGGTGCGTGCCCAATCTGTTTTACGCAAAAATTTTAAGCTTGATTTAATGCTCGGGTCTTTTTTAAAGCAGTTGATGTTCACCATGTAACTCAACTCTTCCCAACCGTAATGTTCAACCAATTCAGTCAGTAGCTTCTGTAGAGTGATACCGTGAAGTGGATTATTGTCTTGTGTCATGAGATGTTCTCGCCATTTATTTGAGCTAAGTATACCAGTTTCGCTTTATGAATTATCAGACCATTTAAGCTGGTAGTTTGTGTTTAGTTATTGAAGAACTGCCTATTTCAGGAGTTGAAAGACAAGAGCTAGCTCTCCAATATCTCATTTACTTCTTCATGTAACCAATTGGTAAATGCCGTTATACGCACTTCTCTAGGCGAGTTAGGGTCAAAACATAGATTTACTTGAACGCCAGGCGTCATGCCTATATCAAATGGCTTTACTAACAAGCCGCGTTCAATGAAGTCACCAGCTAAACTGTCTGTTGCAAGGCAAACTCCATGACCAGCCATAACTGTCGTTAATCCCATATCAAAAGTACCTACTTCCATCCATTGAATAGAACTGTCTTGCATCGGAACATTAGCTTGTTTAAACCAACTTTCCCAAGGGAAGCAACCACCCTCGAATTGAACTAACCAACATTTAAGTAGCTGTTCTGGTGAGGTGAATTTAAGAGAGTTTGCTAATTCTGGTGAGCAAAAAGGATAGATAGGTTCGTTGATTAGTACCTCAAGAGTTAAACCATCTTCCACACATAGGTCTTCACCTTGTCGAATAGCCACATCAATCTCACCGTGTTTTAAATTTGGGGTATCGCAGCCTGTTAGCACTTTGATCGGGATCTCTGGGTGTTGTACCGAGAACTTCCAAAGCCGTGGTATGATCCGCACCAGCAGTTTTGGACACTGAGTTAAGTGAGTACAATCACTAATGA
>NZ_JBGONU010000098.1:0-5124 GCF_041439295.1 Vibrio sp. 1F253
TCATTAGTGATTGTACTCACTTAACTCAGTGTCCAAAACTGCTGGTGCGGATCATTTTGATCTGTTCTCCTATCCCCCACTCCCAAAAAAACTGAACATTAAACCTTCACTCATTGCTTGTTGTTCTTCACTTCTCGCTCACCGTTTGTCTCATAGTCTCTCGCGAATGTATTTTCACGCATTGCACACGCTAGCTTGCAGCGCTGAGAAATGACTCACTAAACTCCCCGATGCCATACCTTATCGTGTCATTTTATGCTAATAATTCATATTCGTTTTCATTCCTCACTCGCCCTCTTTTCAAAACTATAATGCGAGCACCAGAGAACCTAACCACAGGAACCCCGAATTCAATGGAATATTCAAAGCTAGGAAGTAGTCAAATTCCCGTTTCCCGTATCTGTCTTGGCAGCATGACTTGGGGGCTACAAAATACGCAACAGCAAGCCGACCAACAAATCGAATACTCGCTAAGCCAAGGTATTAACTTTATCGATACCGCAGAGATGTACGCAGTACCACCGTCTCCAGACACCTACGGTAAAACGGAAGCAATCATAGGTAACTGGTTAGCTCGCAATCCGCAGCGCCGCCAAGAAGTCATCATCGCCAGCAAAATTGCAGGTCCGGGATTGCCTTGGGTTCGAGATGGCGGGCCAATCACGGGGGAAGCTGTAATTACAGCGGTTGACGCTTCACTAGCGCGTTTACAAACGGACTATATCGACCTTTACCAACTGCATTGGCCAAACCGAACGACGCCTCACTTTGGCAAGCATTTCCCGAATCATATTCGATTCAGTGATATCGACCGAAAGCAGCATGAAGCGGAGATGCTAGAGATCCTCCAAGCACTAGCGAGCTGCATTAAAGCCGGAAAAATCCGTCATGTTGGTTTGTCTGATGACACCACTTGGGGCATTAACACTTACCTTAAACTCAGTGAGAAGCATGATTTACCGCGAATGGTCTCTATTCAGAATGAATTTAGCCTGCTGCACGCGAAAGACTGGCCTTATTTGATTGAAAACTGTGTGCACGAAGACGTCGCCTACCTACCATGGTCACCGTTAGCAGCGGGCATGCTGAGTGGCAAATACATTGATGGTGCGAGACCAGAAGGCAGCCGCTGGACATACATGCAGCGTAAGGGCATTTTCCGCGACACCGAATCTGCCAATGAAGCGGTAAAAGGATATGCAGAAGTCGCGAACACTCATGGATTTACGCCGAGCCAGCTTGCATTAGCATGGTGTAATCAAGTCGATGGTGTTACCTCATCCATCATTGGAGCGACCACGATGGAACAGCTCAAAGAAAACGTAGCCGCTTTCAGCAAGCCTCTATCAGAAGAGATACTCACTGATATCAACACAGTGTTTAAGCGCTACCCTGTTCCATATTAAGCTGTCAGTTCAGCTTAACTTAACTTAGGTAAGTAAATCCCATAAGAGCGCGCTATTTAGTGCGCTTTTCTTTTTTAAGTGAGTTGCTTTTGCTTTTTATGTGGATCGCATTGAGCTATCACGCTTTTGGTTCTCCAACCTTTGCTCTATAATGCGCGGGCTTATATCTAGGATAAAAACATGATTTCAAAAAACCAATTAAAACTCCTTCGTGCTTTGGGCCAAAAGAAACAACGTAAAGCCCACGGTTTGTTTCTAGTTCAAGGTGAAAAGAACGTTCTTGAGCTGTTCAATAGTGACTTAGTCGTGAAGAACGTCTTTGCTACCGCTGATTTCTTATCTGAAAATCACGCTTCACTGTTTGAGTTTGATTGTGTTGAAGCTTCACTAGATGACCTAACCAAAGCGAGTACTTTGGTGAGTAACAATGCGGCGATTGCTGTCGTTGAGATCCCAACATTTGAACTGCCAGAAGCAACTGGGCTGATGATTGCACTAGATGGCGTTTCAGACCCGGGCAACCTAGGTACGATTATTCGTGTAGCAGACTGGTATGGCATTAAGCATATCGTTGCGAGCAGCGATTGTGCAGACCCATACAACCCTAAGACCATCAGTGCAACTATGGGTAGCTTTGGCCGAGTACACGTAAGCCAAACAGACTTACCGGCTTATTTAGAACAAGCGAACCTACCGGTTTACGGCGCGTTCTTAGAAGGCGAAAGTGTTCATAAGACAGAATTTACTGCCAATGGCATTTTGCTAATGGGCAGCGAGTCTCACGGCATTCGTGAACATGCGGCTAAATACGTAACGGATAAGATTACGATTCCTGCATTCGGTGGCGCAGAGTCTCTGAACGTAGCAATGGCGACAGGCATCATTCTCGACAACATGCGTCGTCAGCATAGCTAGATTTCATAAGCTAACGATCCAATCGACAATGTTCAGGTATTAGAAAAGGCGTATTGATTAAATCAGTACGCCTTTTTATTTGAGTTCTTTTCAACAACTACTTTTCTAACATTGCCAACTTATCAGACACACCATTCCACTTTTCAGCTTCATCCATCGGTGCTTTTACTTCAGTTTGCACAGGCCAAATCTCGGCAAGCTCGGCATTCACTTCAATAAAGATCTTTTGATCTTCTGGCAGTTCACCTTCTTGGAAAATCGCTTGAGCATCACATTCAGGTACACATAAACCACAATCAATGCATTCGATTGGGTTGATTACCATGAAATTCGGGCCTTCATGGAACGCATCTGCGGGGCATACCGCCACACAGTCTGTGTATTTACATTGAATACAGTTATCGCCTACGACAAACGCCATGATGCTCTGCTCTATAAGTTAGTCAAAATTGAAGAATGGGGGATAATACTCATCCCAAGGCAAAATTCAACATCATACGACTCTAATATCGTGTCTATTTGCTCCATGTTTCCAAATTAGTATGACAGATAAATCAATTTCTCGTAAAATGCGCGCCATTGTGAGCTTATCGCATCTTTCAACATCAGCGTTGTCATCAAACTCTGTATTAAGAAACGATCTAGCTAAGACACCTATAAAAACGAGACATCAAAATGATACGTTTAACCGAAATTAAACTCCCACTAGACCATGAAGAGTCAGCCATTCAAGACGCTATTGAAGCAAAGCTTGGCATTAACGCTGATCAGGTACTTTCTTTTAATATCTTTAAACGTGGCTACGATGCTCGTAAGAAATCAAAAATCTTACTTATCTACACGCTTGATGTTCTCGTTGAAAACGAAGCTGAGTTGTTAGAACAATTCATCAGCGACCCACACGTAAAAGTGACTCCTGACATGGAGTACAAATTCGTGGCTAAAGCGGTTGAGAACCAAACTGAGCGCCCTGTCGTTATCGGCTTTGGCCCTTGTGGTCTGTTCGCAGGCCTAGTGCTTGCTCAAATGGGCTTCAATCCAATCATCGTTGAGCGTGGCAAAGAAGTTCGTGAACGTACGAAAGATACCTTTGGTTTCTGGCGTAAGCGCACACTGAACACTGAATCAAACGTACAGTTCGGTGAAGGTGGCGCAGGTACATTCTCTGACGGTAAGCTATACAGCCAAGTTAAAGATCCAAAGCACTACGGCCGTAAAGTAATCGAAGAATTCGTAGCTGCTGGCGCACCAGAAGAAATTCTATACGTAAGTAAGCCACACATCGGTACCTTTAAACTGGTTACCATGATCGAGAAGATGCGTGCTTCTATCATTGAGCTAGGTGGCGAAATCCGTTTCAGCACTCGCGTAGACGACGTTCACATGGAAGACGGTCAAATCACTGGCCTAACGCTTTCTAACGGTGAAGAGATTAAAACTCGTCACGTAGTACTGGCTGTTGGCCACAGTGCTCGTGATACGTTTGAAATGCTGCACGAACGTGGCGTTTACATGGAAGCTAAGCCTTTCTCTGTTGGTTTCCGTATCGAACATAAGCAAGCGATGATCGATGAAGCTCGCTTCGGTAAAAACGCAGGTAATCCTATCTTAGGTGCAGCGGACTACAAATTAGTACACCACTGTAAGAATGGCCGCACTGTATACAGCTTCTGTATGTGCCCGGGTGGTACTGTGGTTGCCGCGACTTCTGAAGAAGGCCGCGTAGTAACCAACGGCATGAGCCAATACTCTCGTGCAGAACGTAACGCAAACAGTGCCATCGTTGTGGGTATCGACCCAGAGCGTGATTACCCAGGTGACGCACTAGCAGGTATCCGTTTACAGCGTGAATTAGAAAGTGCCGCTTATGTTCTAGGTGGCGAGAACTACGATGCCCCTGCACAGAAAATCGGTGACTTCCTAAAAGGTCGCGATCCAAGTGAAATCGGTGAAGTAAAACCATCATTCACACCGGGTATCCACCTAACTGATATTTCAAAAGCACTGCCTGATTTTGCTATCGAAGCGATTCGTGAAGCAATCCCAGCGTTCGAGAAGAAGATCAAAGGTTTCTCTACGCCAGACGGCCTACTAACCGGTGTTGAGACTCGTACGTCTTCTCCTGTATGTATCAAGCGTGGTAAAGACTACCAAAGCATCAACCTTAAGGGCTTCTTCCCTGCTGGTGAAGGCGCAGGCTACGCGGGTGGTATCCTATCTGCTGGTATCGATGGTATTAAAGCGGCGGAAGCGCTGGCACTGTCTATGGTAGAACAGAACCAAGCTGAGAAGATTGAGATCGCTTAGACTCTTTCGATAAACCAAAGCTAAATATCGGTCAGCCAAAACTAAAAATCCAGTGCCTTGTAGACACTGGATTTTTTATTGCATACGGATTATCTAGATTTACTCGGTATCGACGGGCTGTACTTACAAGTGTTTTTTGACCAGTTCACACCATCATTTGAACACTCAAACAGACTTGTCCCATTCTGGTAATAATAACCTCTAGTCCAGTTACCTTGAGAATCTTTAGACGTTATCGTCTGAGTATAATGCCGCGGTTGGTGAAGTAAGTGACAAATACCATCACCACACCAATCACCGCTGCCCAGTCTTGGATACTGAATGCCCCGGTAAGAGCTAGTAAGCCACTAGTGAGATATGAAGAGAATGAACTGAGTTTATCTTGCATATAGCGCCCACAAAAAAGCACCCAGCCTTCACATGAAGGCGGGTGCTTTGTCAGGGCTTTGTTGCGTAATTCAATGGAACTAAATCAAGAACCTACGATCTGATCAGC
>NZ_JBGONU010000099.1:0-4926 GCF_041439295.1 Vibrio sp. 1F253
GACTCCCAACCGTCCGTTGATAAGGCTGAGAGTGGTGTGCTTATCAATGGGGATTTTCGCCCCCATCGACAGCGGTTTAAGCAAGCATTGAACCCCTTTTACGCTCCATCCGGTCACGTCCATTAAGGCTTTTTCGAGCGGGGAAATATCGATTTTCGGGGGTGGGTTACACTTATTTTCAGTGCTCCAAGGTAAAGCGCTCCGCGCTTCTTGCACTTGCTTCAGGTCCGATTTTTTAACCAATCGAAAGTGCTCGCTGCATGTCTCAATAAGTTTTCCAAACCAACGAAAACCAACCACACGTTTGGTCTTCTCACCGTACTTATTAAACTGCTCTTCATAAGCTAATTTGGCTTTGTTACCTAATTCACAAAACCCCTTCCATCTAGAGTTATCAGCGTGAGCACGAAGTGAATCAAGTTCTTCATCGAATGCGGTATCTAATGGTTTAGCTCTTCGGAGTTGACGCCAAAGCCCCACTGCAGGAGAGCCCGATTGAGAAAATTGCTTAATTCTATGAATTGATGCCCATGCACGAGCCGATAAAGCATTTTCATCCGCTTCTTTCTCTGGCATATGAGCACCATTAATGTTTTTGGAAATGTATTTAATGATGTAGCCCGTTGCCGTCCCTTTCGATGGATCACATTGCTTAGCCAAGAAACGTTTTTCCTGAAGTTCCTTTGTTTTAAGCTCTTCATTATCTTCCTCTATAGCGATCTGACGGCATATATCCACTAGTTGCTCAAGCTGATGTTTAGGACAATACAAAAACAAATGCGCGTGAGGAGTCCCATCTTTATGTGGTTCCGCCACCCGAAGACCAAACCAATCAACTTGATGTTTTTTGAAGAGAGCTCTCGCTCTTTTCCACTGAGCCATCAAATTTATATGGGCTTCTTTCGGTGTACACCCAATCCAATGCTTTGAGCTTCGGTGATACTTTCCCGGTAAAGTCCAAGTAATAAACACCCCTTCATAACCTAAATCGATCGCTCTTTCTTCGTCACCTCTAGAACGTACCACCAGCTCAATACGACGATTTTCATGATTCGCCGTCGTTCGTTTCACCACTTCACTCAAATCAAAAACGGTGTCGGTCTCTTCACTGACGACAACCATCGACTGAACATAATTTTCGGCTTCTATCTGCTTGCGGCGCCACATTTCAAATGAACGACTCGATACGTAACTTCTTTGCGCTTTTTCGCCCCCAACCCGCTCAAGTGCTATTTGAGCGAACTCAATATATTGATTCCGTAGATAAATGAGCTTGCGCACTAAATATCGAACATCCAAACAACGACGAATTGCACTTTCGTATTCACGCTCACAATCCTCAAGCGGCATCTGTTCGGTAATATATAACTTCGGAGGCTCAAGGTGGATTTCCTTCATCTGGGTTTCAATCGCTTGATAAGCCATATCTAAAGCAGACAAGTAGCTTTCCTTTAGCTCTACTTGGCGGATGTCATAGTGGAACACTTCGGTCAGGTTTAACGCCAAACGTTCCAACGCTTCGTCATTGGTCAGCGTAAAGTGATCAAGTTGAATGTACGGTCGCAGCTCTGAGCACACGACTGGTTTGGGTTTGGCCTCTTTACGAGCATCTGCAAAGGGAAACTTATCTTCAATAATGGGTGAAAGTTTTAGGGCATGACTGAACACATCAACAGTAAAGAGTTCGAGATTTTTTCTATCAGGATTCTTACGCTTTTTACGCTTGATAAGTTGATGTTCAATATCCTCCTGAACAACACGGGGGAGCAGCTTAAAAAAATGATGACCAATTGACGTCTCTAGAGAAAAACGAGTCGCTTCATCACGGCTGGCCTGCTCTTTGAGCTGCTCCTCTACATTAAGATTTGTGTCTTGCATAGCTCGATACTCGCTTACTTATCAATTTAGCTTGTTGCTCAATCAACTCGCGTTGACGAGGCGACTTTGCATGACGATATTGATAGCGCTTAATCATCAATTTCAGCTCATCGAATCGAATCTCTGTTGGTGTTTGCATATCTACACCTCCAGACTTTCAAGTAATTCAATTGCTTCTTCAAATTGGCCTAAAACAACAGAGAGATAACTATCCTCCTCGGACCCAATAGATGGGCTCAACTGGCTTTCAATTAATCGATGTAACAACTTAGCTTCACTGGAATGAGTAAAATCGATGTTGATAGAATGCATAGGGGTTTCCATAATTCCTCCTCATCCATTCACTGATTGCCAATCGGTTTTTGCTAGCTCATATCGTTTCTCGATATACATAGCTAGATCTTCCACCCTGATCAGCGTTGGACTCCGTTCAGAGTCGCGTAGTTTGAAAGTAGGAACAGGAAAATCACACGCCTTAGCTTTCTGCTCTGCGGTTTTCGGCGAAATCCCAAAAAACTCCTGACTTACGGCCTTTAATTCAACTGTCGGACTCGCGAAACGAGCCAACAATGCGAAGTGCATATTCATCTGGTCACCTGTGATACTCTAGTTAATTCGGGTCAATTGAGTCCAAAAGGCACTTCAATGAGTGCTCAAGGAATCACGAGCATCAAAAGGTGCTCAAAACAAAATAAGCACACTTTGGAGATGTTGGAGCATTAAATGAGCATAATTGATGATAAATTATCTGAATTAAAAGAGATGACAGGGACTTCTCGGAACGTCGATTTAGCCAAAGTATTGGGAGTCTCCACTTCAACCATTCAAACTTGGCGCTATAGGGGAAAAATACCTGAAGATATTTTTTTTAAAGCAGAACAGGTAGCTCTTCATGGAAGCGTCACCCCCCGAGGGTATGTTTCAGTCAAACTCTACGAAGTTGAAGCCAGTGCTGGCTCAGGATCACTTGTCGAAAATGAAGATCCCTCCACCGCTCTCCTCTTCAGCGAAAAATACCTACGTAAAGACCTCGGTTACAAACCAGAAAACGTATTCCTCTTGTCCGTCCGTGGTGACAGCATGGTGCCAACACTCAAGAACCAGAGTATGGTTATGGTCAATAGAATTGATGATTTTGCGTCAGATGGGATCTATGTATTTCGGTTTGAAGGCGCATTGTTGGTTAAGCGTCTGCAATTCTTACCAGAAGGAATTGAGGTAGTAAGCGATAATCCAGCTTATAAAACCTGGGAGATCAGCAAGAAAGATTTAGAGCACAAAGACTTTCAAATCATTGGTGAGGTGGTTTGGTCAGGTCAGATAATATAGAGGTTATTAGAGTTGGCTATTAAATTTTCCCCTAAAGTAGGGCAAATACTTATGTGTGATTTTTACGGCTTAAAGCAGCCTGAAATGGTAAAGAATCGCCCCGTTTTGGTTGTAGGCACTAAGCCTGACGGTCATCAACTGGTAACCGTCGTTGCATTGAGCACTGTCGCTCCTGAGAAACCACAAAACTACCATATGCAGTTAGAAGACAACCAATTGCCTAGAAATAAGTTTTTTAGCAGAGGGACAACTTGGGTTAAGGCTGACATGATTTATACACTTAGCTTCGAACGTTTTAACTATGTATCTCTTGGAGTGGATAATGGGAAGCGAGTCTACTTCAAAAATAGATTAGGTAGAGAAAGCATGAAGAAGGTCTACTCCTGCGTTCTGCATGGCTTACATTTGGGCAATTTAAGCGATCACCTCTAATCTACTGTAATTACTCCTAATTACTAAAAAGTGTACGTATATCGTATAAATGTATTTGCTTTTTCCCAGTCTGCAACATATGATCATCTTGTCAAAGCTTCTTTGGTTTACGCCAAAACGGAGCGCTAAGACTACATTTTTGAAATGTAGCCAGCCCACTTATCAGGCGATAACAAGCCCGCGTGGTGCTGCTGTAAAGACCCTCGCTTAGGCGGGGGTTTTGTCTTTTCTGGAGAAGCAAAACTTCTAACTAGTACTCCTATAGTACCCCTCAAACTAGCTCAGCCCTTGCTAAGGCTGCTTAATCAGTCCAATCCAACATCGGAGCAACGGATAAGCGGTTAGCCGCGTATTTACTGGTATTGTCAGGTTTCATAAAGCGTTACTCAAAATCTATACACTGCATTTATATACAGAAACTCGCTAGTTCAGCCACAAACTCACCCACTCAGTACGCCTATACGTACGTATTGATGGAGTGGAACGAAGGCATCTAGCATTAAAAAAGAACACTTCAAAGCGGTGAATCACGCTTCACAGTGGACATTGTAGTCAAAAATAATTGGGCGATTATACACAGGGAATCGAAAACATTCAGGAACAAAGACGAACTTATTTTCCCGTACAACTCGCGTCGTGTGAGCGCAGGCTGTCAGCGAGTGAGAAACGAATTGGGTATTGAAGACTTGAGATATCACGATTTACGCAGAGAGGGAGCGAGTCGGTTATTTGAAAAGGGCTACTCAATTGAAGAAGTAGCCCAAGTGACTGGTCATCGGAACTTGAATATCTTATGGCAAGTTTATACGCAGTTGTTTCCGCATAAACTACACAAGAAGATTTAAAATACTAGCAGTACATTAGTTGCCTATTGTAGCTAGGAAGAAACCAAAAAATAATCTTTTGGTTTCTTTAACTTGAGGAGATACCGTTAATTTACATCTTGGCCAGTATCAGAGTCACTATTTTCCAATGAGAGGTAATCTAAATTGAGGCGCACGAATTTGATTAGATATGCCACTGTTATCGTACTTTCTGTACCGGAGTAGATTTCACTCTGATCATCATAACCAGCCCTTTCAGCAAGATCTTCAGCTAGCGCTTCAATAGTATCTTGAATTTCAGATGCCTTTTCGTTACTTGTATCATCACGGAGTAAAGCAAACACATCAAAAGCGTATGTTTCTTTTTCCTCATCAGAGTCCAACCAAATATAAATAGCTCGAATGAAGCTTGATCCGCACCAGCAGTTTTGGACACTGAGTTAAGTGAGTACAATCACTAATG
>NZ_JBGONU010000100.1:0-4884 GCF_041439295.1 Vibrio sp. 1F253
GACGCATCAAGAATAGGCTGAGGGACACCGCTGATTTCGAACTGACCGTTGCCGACGCCTCGCGTGGAATAACCGAGTGCTTGTGCATCTTTAGCCAATTGGCTCTGGTACAAGATACCGTAGTATTTTTGGAAGTTGTAAATGCGCTCGCCAGTCCCGTTAATCACGCCCCCTTTTTGTTTTAGGCTGGATGCAAGCGTGCGAAGTTTTCCTTCTTGGTCGCGTGTCATGTTAGCGGCTAGCGCGTGCGAGTGGACTTGTGGGTCGTTTTCACGGCTTGTCTTATGGCGCACGACCGCAAATATCATCGAGTCGGTGTTGTGAAACTCGCGCGCTCCCTCTTTGTTGATGGTAGTGAATTGTGCCACGTCTCTTTCAAGCTCAGTTAAGGCGAATTTTACGGCGTTATTGTGTGCTTCAATGAGTCGATTATCGCCACTTACAAGCGCAAAAACACTGACGGTTTTAGGTGCAGAAAAGGTCAGGTCGAAGCCCGATTTATGATCATCTCGTTTTCCTTTAATGGTTTCACCGCCAAGACAGCCTGAGAGTACCGATTCTAGGGTGGCTTGCTCTACGGGTTTACCCGCCAGTCCCGCTTCGATGGCCAGCTTGCCATGCCAGAAGGTGTTTTCTTCTTGGTCTTTTTCCTTGAGGTAATAGTTATCGCCCGCGTTTTTTTCTAAAGAGACGTCAGGTAGGTCTTTGGGGTTTTCTTCGCTGAGATAATATTTGGCAGCGCCAGAAGCGGATTTTAATGGGCTAATAGAAAGCATGAGTATTTTCCTTATGCAACGCAAATTGCCGCTAGCAGCAAAACTGAGCGGTGAGTGGAGGTTAAGGGGGAAGTGGAATTAAAAGAGGTGTGGTTACAAAATGATCCCAACACAAGCAAAGGAATTGCTAGCGGTTAACGTTCGTTCTTCGTGAATGATGACGCCATTTTCATCAATGTGAATGGATGTAATGCCCGCTTTAAATCGGTCTAACGCTACAATTTCTTCCTTGGTTAAATGCTTGCCATGAGTCAGGCATTCTAGATGGTTAAAGCTGTATTCATCGGCGGCCATCGCTAGTTTCGAAGAATCAGAATGCTTCATGCACTCATTGCCATACAGCCAATCTTGAGCACACTCTATATTTGGCTCTAACTGGTAAGTCATATGGTGGGTGACGCTTGCAAAAGAATGGGACTGGCTTGTCCATTTGTAGCTCACTTGAAAACAATCAACCTCATCGGGAATGACGGCATACCAACCTCGACTTTTGGGGGAGGTATCTAAATAAACAGACACGTAGCGTTTGTTTGGCCAAAAGCGCTTTGTTTTTGGATTGCCGTTTGGTTTCGCCCAGTCGGGTCCTATAAATTCAAAATGAATGTCTGTTACCTTGTTGCTGGTCAGCTCAGGTGTCAGAAATATTCTAGGCGTAAATTGAAGGTATCGTTCCTTGGGGTATAGAGGCAGATGGATGTCGAGTTGGTGTTTAATGGCCGATTGGATCTCTGAGTGTGCTTGAGTGTAGCATTCTGACCATTCAAGACTTTTTGCCGCCTCAATGGGTGACATGCCCCGGGCATATAAATCGATATAGGGTGTCCAATCTATCTTGATGTATCGGTATGGGATTTTTTTGAGATGCGCTGCAAATGCCTTAAACCATTCTTTCCATTGGTCGTCATATTCGTGGGTCATTTTTCCGTTGAGATAATTAAGACCTTTGCGAGTAAAAGTGACGCACCTTTGATCATCGTTGAGTTCTAGGTAATTTTCTGAAATCAGTTGCTCTAAGATGTCTCTGATTAGCATGCCAGAGTGTGGGTAAACATCCAAAGCGCGCTCTTTTGCTTGAGACTTGCTCAAGCTCATTCGCTTTTCTTTCATGTGCGCTAGATACTGAGTGTTGATAGGGTCTACTTGGTAATTTTTTGTTCTTGGCCACAGCCAATCTAAAAGGTCGCGGGCATAGGCCGTATTCGGTCCTAATTCTAACGTATAGGACGTTGGCGCTTTGGGTAGGGGGGGAAGCTCTTCTTTATTGCCATTCATGGCGTTTAACTCTTCGGTAGTTAAGTTTCTTAGTATGACATGGGTAAAGCCTTCAATATTGTCGATGTGCTCCCCCAAGCTGACTCTGACACTTTGGATGAAAGGAATGATGGATGCTTGGTTAAATAGAATGTTGTGGGTTGGCTCGTGGTGCGTGACTGCTTGCGCTTTTAAGTCGTCCCAGTCGCCATAACCTACCGCTTGAGCGCAAATCGATAACCATGTGTTTTTTTCGGTGGCGTTGCCCTGAATGATTTCAGCGAAGGTAAGTTGATCGAATATAGTGTGTAATTGTTTCTTTAATATCGGTAGATGGTCAGAATTAAAGAGGGTCTTATTTGACATGGTAATTCCTTGATGAATGAACGTAATAAAGCCTTGCCATTGCAAGGCTTGGAAGAGTGGTTGAGTGATTATTCGAGATGATGAGGCCCTAGGGTGTCGTCTCTATGGGGCGTTACGCTTTTCATCGATTTTCCTTTAATGAATCTCATCAATGATAGGGCTTACGTTATGGTGCACTATAACTAAATATCTAGTCATGACTAAGATTGAGTCAGTGCACTTTTTGACACGCTGGGTGCCAAGTACATGAAAGTCAGGCCTATCGAATTCAATAAACCAAATAACGAGTACTTCATGCTGATGCTCAGGAGTAAAGCGAATACTGCAAAGGTGAGTACGATGTAGTGAGGAGTGTTGGGGCGTTTTTTAACAAAAAAACCACGATGCGCTTCAAACCATACAGTGATAAAAAGCCAGTGGACGCGATGAAAAGTTGCGTCCACTGAAATTGACTCTCGGTGATCTGCATAAGACAAAGTGCAAAAAATAAGAGTGAGACGACCAAGGTCTCGAAGATTAATGTAGACAAACTCGGTAACATAAAAATACCTAATACATTTGGTTTGCAATGACCTATTTCTGTCTTGTGTGGCTATCGACTATTTGATGCGCTATTCAACCATATCACCCGCTTCCATCTCTATATCTTGAGATATCGGCGACTCGTCGAGCTCTTGATGCGCGCGATCTTGAGGGGCATTGTCTGATTTGAGCTTTTCCGACTCCTTGCTGGCTAACGCTTTGACTGTCTCACTTCGTTGTGCTTGTTGGATTTGGTCGGTTTCCAGCTTCATCTCTTCCGGCGTTTCAAATTGCTTGGCTTGGATTTCTGTGAGTGCGTTACGCTCTTCTTCGTTGAGGAGCATACCTGGGGCGACACACTCAAAGTAAATCGCTTTTTGATACGCTTTGGTCATGGCGGGCGATGGGGTGTAATCACGTTTTATAAAGGCCGGTGTCACATCTCGCATCTTATCAAAGTGCAAATCCAGTCGAGTGATAAAGCTGCTTCCTGGTACGCGAAGGTAACATTGCAAATCATCCATGGCTTGGATTTCACTGCTAGAGATAACCGGTCGTGTCACCGTCTGGTGGCCAATCGATACCCCATCACGGAGTGCATTTGCACCGTAAGAAATGTGCTCTCTTGAGACATCCACCTCTTGCTCACCCAAATCTTTGGATGAGATTTGCGCCATCTGCGCTGATGGGGCGCGAAAGTAAAAGCGAGAGTTGAGTAAATCAAAAATAACGTCCGCGGTATTTTTTCCGTAGGTTTTCACGAGCTGCGCATAAGACTGGAGACCAATCACATAACAGCCCCCAAACTTACGCACTTCGGCAATGATGGTGTCAAGCTCAGGCAGTTTATGCAGACTTGGCATTTCATCCATAATCACCCAGATGCGGCGGTCTTCATCGTCTTTGAGTCCCAAGATAGCGTTAGAAGCAATGGCAAGCCACGTCGAAATCAAAGGACGCAATGAGGCGTGTTGCTGCGCGTTACTCGATAAAAACAAAAAGCCTTTTTGTTTATCATCTTGTACCCAATCGGTGATGGAAAACGGTTTGCGTTTGGGCTCTCCTTTCGCGTCTTTATCATCCAAGCCATCTAAAAAGCGTAGGCTTTTAATGTAGGTGGCGAGCACCGACTTAATGGAGATGGCCGTCTTTTTGATGTCTTTAGAGACCAGGGAAGCAGACTCTGTGCCTTGCAGGAAATTACCCAGGGTTTCAAGTTCAGACGTGAGTATCAGGCTAAGCAGCCTTGCGGTCGAGCAGGGCTTGTCATCTTGGCTCATGCGATACGCCGCACTTGAAAAGATAGTCCGTGCGGAATCAACCCAGAACGGATCACCTTCACCATGTTGCGGGATAAGCGCGTTCGCAATGTTTTCAAAATCAGGGGCATCCTTAGCATCACACCAGACATCCCAATTGGCGCAGCGTTCATCGAAGGGGTTGAGTAAGGTATCTTGGCTAGGGTCAAAGAACTTACTGGTAAAGGTGCAGCCTTTATCATAAATAATGGCTTTATCCCCACGTTTACGTATCCAGCGCAGGAGTTTACGAAGCATGACGGATTTACCTGCCCCTGTGGTGCCGTCGATGAGCATATGCTGAACTTCAAACTCACGTTTAAATAAGGCCAGCCCATCCACTTTGAAATCAGAAATTCGTCCGTTGCCT
The DNA here is from genome assembly GCF_041439295.1 of Vibrio sp. 1F253. Lineage (NCBI taxonomy): Bacteria > Pseudomonadati > Pseudomonadota > Gammaproteobacteria > Vibrionales > Vibrionaceae > Vibrio > Vibrio sp. 1F253. The sequence continues at coordinate 4,584 of NZ_JBGONU010000100.1, forward strand.
ACGCCCTGTTTTTTGAGTTTCTTTGCCCGTTTTTTTAAATCGTTAGTGAGCACTTTGGGTTCGGCGTATTGAAAGCCTCGAACGTGGAAATCTTCACTTTGCTTTTCGCCTTGTCGTTTAAAGAAACTCATGGCGAGCATCAAAATAGCGAAGGCAATACCGATGGCAATTAAGAAGTTGATTTGTATTTGGTGTATCACGTTATCGTAGAGGTCGATGAGTTGGGTGTTTTCCAGTTGGGAGGCGAGCGTACCAACGTAGCGTTTCCCGCTCCAGAACGTCGTGACTTCGCTGTTAAGAT
>NZ_JBGONU010000101.1:0-4877 GCF_041439295.1 Vibrio sp. 1F253
TTCCCCAAGGCTCGATACAACCTCGTTCGGTGCAGGTGTAATTCAAGGGTTTAGGCGTCGGTTTAACGCGCTTTTTAATGCCGTGCTTTTCTCTTAGCTTCGATATTAAGAAACACGCTCTCTCGGTTTTTTCTGGATCAAAGTCTTTAAGCACTTCCATGTCGGGGCAGGGCTTGTGTATGGGGTCGGTGATAGGCAGCTCTGCGATAGACACTGCCTCTTTGTAATTAACGTCACTCATACTTATTTTTCTAAGTGCTTTAGTACATTCATGGCTTCAAGCGATTGATTGCGAACATGCACCCAAAAGCTTTGATTTGCTTGCTTTTCAAGAGACAAGCAAGCGTTAACTTTTGGCGTGACTCTTCGTGTAGCGTAATCAAAAAGCTCTTTAGCTTCTTCGTAGGTGTTAACGTCGATATTGATAGAGTAAATTTGTGTTTCCATGACTCCCCCTGCACAACAATGCGCAAATCACCTTTAAGCGGGATGATGGCAAGATGGTAAGTCAGGCCATGGACTGCCTGAATTCATGATGCGATAAACATCCGCTTCATTCTCTTTTTCATCAAGAGAGTCGGCATAGAATCCCCAGTAACGCTTAACCCTTTCCGCTTTGCCGTCTAATCCAGTATCGAGGCATTGAATGAACGCAAATCCGCGCCCGTGGGTTCGGGCAAAGTGGAGCTGGCATTTTGGGTGATTGCTGTCATAGACAAGGTTGTTTTCGGTTTGGACTTTCATTGGGCTAACTCCTTGCTGGGTGCTTCGTTGAACAAGTACATCTTTGTGCAAGCGTCATCAATGGATTGGGCTAAGTGGTGTTCACCGCTGGTTTCGGCGTAAACGCGCACTTCATGCAAACGCTCAAGAATCGATTCATGAATGAGTTCAGACTGCGCTTGAGACACCAAGCTCGATGGGGCGCTTTCTTTTAGGCAGTGCATATCTTGGTGGTACGCTTCCACCCAAAAACGGTAAAGGTGTTGAGTGACGTCGGCGTGAGTCATGGGCTTATCCTTGTACGACTATGCGCAAATCACCCTCAAGCGGGATGATGGCAAGGTTGGTGGCCATGAAGGATGCAGGGTGACCCGCTCGGTCTTCCATTTCTGATACCGCTCGCGAGAAATTCGAGGAGTGCTCATTGGCTGGCACCACTTCCACCGGTAGGCATTTTTCGTTTGAGAAGATTTGGACAATAGGGGTCATGATTTCTTCCTCAATATCGACAGTTTGAATTGTCCCGCTTCCATGCGAGCCGCGAGTTCGACGAGGTCGACATACCGCTTCCCGGCATCAAGTTCTTTTTCCACTTCGGGTAAATCGGCGTTATCAAGACGATCGAGTACCTGTCTTTCACTCATTCCGTGAGAACGTGCAAATAAAGGCACAGACATGAATAACGCGGGCAGCATTGGCATGTGATATCCTCATAGGTTTGATGATTTTCGTGAAATACACGGAAATATGATGAAGCTAATTTTAAAACTACGCCTAAGGGCGTAGTTGTAATGTACGCCTAAGGGCGTATGGAGATCAAGAGTGGAATTAGGAAAAAAGATCAAAGCGATTCGTATTGCAGAACAGTTAACACAGGGGGAAATGGCACAACTTATTGATATTTCAATAGGTACCCTGAGAAATTGTGAACAGTCGCGAAAGGAATTAAAAAGTGAAAATTTGATTAAGATCACAGAGAATGAGCACTTCAAAAAGTACGCCTATTGGTTAGTTACTAATGAAACTCTTCCTGAGTCGGGTCAAATTAGTCCCGACTTTTCTATCCTATTAGAGCTCGGCATTGTCGAAAAAGTAACCAACGACAAGAAACTTGCTTAACGGTTTGCTTGCTTAAATACTATCGATGGGGGAAGAATGATTTTAAAGAAGAATGCGAATTATTATTCAAGTCTGGCCCCTAATCAGGTGTTTGAGAGTGAACGAAAGGCCATGCAACTTGATAAGCGGTTGGCCTTTAAACTTGAGCGGGAATGTGCAGGGAAAGACTTTCGAACGCTGGATGAATTGATCACGCTTTGGTATCGAATGCACGGTAAGACGCTACGCGATCACATTCGGCTGAGGAAGAGTCTTTATCGAATATCAGAGCGTTTGGGTAACCCCGTTGCGAGCGATTTTACGAGTAAAGATTTTGCGCACTATCGAGAGCAACGAAGTATTGAAGTGACGACGACCACGATCAACCGAGAGCATGCCTATCTTAGGGCGATGTTTAATGAGTTGGAGAGGTTAGGGGTGATTGAGTTTGAGAACCCGCTGATTAAAATTCGTCAGTTCAAAGAGCGTGAAAAAGAGTTGAGGTATTTGGAGCATGATGAGATCGCAAGGCTCTTGGGTTCGTGTCAAACGTTCAGTAACCGGTCTTTGATTTTTATCGTGAAGATTTGTTTAGCCACAGGAGCTAGGTGGGGGGAGGCGGAAAGTCTAAAGCCCTCACAAATCAAAAATAATCAGATCACGTTTTTGAATACCAAATCATCCAAGAATCGCACCGTGCCGATTAATCAAACGCTTTATGATGAACTCACTACTCTGGAGCCTATCAGTGAAGACAGGATGTTTTTAAACAGCTTATCGACTTTTCGAAAGGCGGTTGCAGAGGCAAATATTGACTTACCGAAAGGGCAAATGACTCACGTTCTGCGTCATACCTTTGCTAGCCACTATGTGATGAATGGTGGCAATATTGTGAAGTTAAGAGATGTGCTGGGTCATAGTGAAATAACAACGACAATGCGTTATGCGCATTTGGCCTCAGAGCATTTAGAAGAAACATTAATGCTTAATCCTTTAAACCAACATCAAAATATTGTCTCCAATCAAAATTAATAGCAGGAAGAACTTTAGCTTACTCATGTGTTCAGTATAGCTTGAAGCGAACATTTAGAAAAATGCTGCTGGTTATTTGTTCAGTTGATTTTTTTACGTGATAAATCTCGTAACTTTATGATTATAATGGTCAAGAGCTTAACCAGCTATTGGCGGGCATTTGCCTATTTTATTTTAGATTAAGGTTTATAGTCATGAGCATTTCAAGCAAGACTTACCGATATATAACGAGGTTAACAACATTATGGGAGACAACTCAACAGATGAAGCGCTAAAGTTCTTAAATTCTAAAGGTAAGGTACCATTTAAAAATTACCCTAAGAATAATACTTTCAAACGCTGGCAATCTACACCGCAGTCATCAGGTGTGTATTATGGGAAACCCACTCCAGAATCTATGGGGCGATTTAATGATCCTACCGGTAATACTGGTATCTGTTATGTGGCTGAGCATGCAGTTACGGCGATTGCTGAATCGTATGGGCGGAACTATCAGAAAGAAAAGAAGAAAGGTTTCAGCTACCGTGTCTCACGGGACTCATTAGATGAGGCGCATGTTTGTACATTGCAAGCTGAAAGAGAGTTAGTTACGGTTGATTTATGTAAGCTACAGGCGAAATTGCATATTACAACGGATCAACTCTCATCAGATGAGTATGGTTTAACGCAAGAAATTGTTGCATATTTTGCAAATGAGCCGAAGGCTTCTTTTGACGGCATTAGTTACCGCTCACGTCATATGGATCATGGGTATTGTGTAGCGCTGTTTGAGCGAGATAAAGAATCTCTAAGAACAGTAGCTATGGCGCCTATGTCTGAATACAAGGATAGTGAATATCTTCCCTCTGGTTGGAAGGAGCCGGATATTGATGGGGAAGAAATATTGACGGAAGTTCTTGATATCGACGTTTTCTGATCATTTAAAGGGTTCCGCAAATGCTGCGGAGCCCTTTATTTAGCTACATGGGTTTCTTGCAAACTAGCACTATGTCTCAGGCGCTTTAACTCTGTTTCGCTTAACTGCTTTTTATTTAGCAAAATTAGCGGGGAAGTAACGTTGCTACCGCCATCATTAATATTACAGATGAAGAAGGAAATTCGGGCAACAGCATCCATGTGCTCAGGGAGAGTTTGGTTGAGGCTCTCAAAGTGCGGGAGCATTTCTCCATCTTTAAATTGAAATGCTGGATAAATGTAATTTCCCCCACGTCTAATACCAAGTAATTTTTTATTTTTTAACCTGTTGTTTACTGTTTGTCTTTTAACTCCAAGTAACTCTGCAACATCTTTGGCCTTTAAAGTACCACCTAGTTTCTCTAGATCTTCAAAAAAACCTCTTTCTGCTTCTGCGCGTTTTTTTAGTTTTCTTTTTTCTCTAGGAGATATTTCTGAATGGTTATCGAGAATTTGTTGATAGAAACTCTGGGTCAACTCAATATCATTTAGAGAAGCAAGAGTCACTAGATCTTGTTCATCAAGCATATCCGAAATCAATCTATCTAAGCGAGTAGCTAAAGCTGACTTAAGAGAAGAATCATCAAACTCGCTTTTATTAAATGTAGTATTTACCGTTGCACTAGCCATAGCAGCTACCTCCTTTTGACGATTATTATATTAGTTAAAATGATAATCGTCAAATTTAGCTTTGGTTTTTCAAAAAATAAAACCTGCATGAAATACAGAAATAGTCGGAAATACCTGTCTGTCGATTTTCTTTATTTTATAAGTGTATGATTTTTATATCTGTTTTTTAGGATTCCAAATCCGCGTGTTGGGAGTTCGAATCTCTCCACCCCTGCCATCTTCAAAGTGCATTTTTATGCATGAAAAAAGGCCACTCAATGAGTGGCCTTTTTGCTATCTGCGATTTATTTTATCGACGTTTTCTTCGCTTCTTTGTGATGCTTTTTGCTTTCACAACACGCCCACCTTTGGCGAAGCGATACCCCTTCTTTAACGTGCCGTTTCTTTTTACCCCTGCTTTAGCCACTATTCTTACCTTCTAAAATTGTTTCAATGATGGT
>NZ_JBGONU010000102.1:0-4553 GCF_041439295.1 Vibrio sp. 1F253
ATGAGTTATTGATTGTATTTTGCTTCCAGTTGGTTGTTTTATAACGAGGTTTAGGCATAGGGCTACGAGAGAGAGTGGTGGTAGCTGCTCAGGTCGTAGATTCTTAATTTAGTTCCACTGAATTGCGAAACAAAGCTAATCTTACCACTTAACCAACTCATTTACGTTCCAATGCCTATGGAATTGGGTCTCGCTTTTGGCTGGCTAAGCAAATTATAATCATTTACCAAAACTTTAAAAAAGTATACAAAATTCAATTAGATAAACATAATTAAGATGATGTAATTTGAGGGTGAAAATGCTATTTCCGACCATTTTACGGAGACCATCGAAACTGTTCCCGTAGAAACATAAAAAATAACGGCTACATATGATTGCCGTTTTTTTGTTGCACGTTAATCTAAGTGGTAAAACCATGACAAATTGAACAGGATAAAATGGACAGAGAAAGTAATGTCAAATACTGGCTGAGAAATATCAACGAGCAGCTAACTCTAATTGACCGTCGGTGCCATATGCGGGTAGACGAGGCTCATTCCCTCCTGGTCCAACTCTCTGAAGATGGACAGGAGCTTCTACTTCATGGTGAGATAACGGATATTTCTATGAAGGATGAATTGTATATACTCCGCAGCAGTATGGTACTGAACGGACAACAGGATACGATGAAACGTTGTTGGTTAGCGACGCATCAAAATAAACTGCTTCTCATTCATGAGCTTAGCTTAGTTGATTGCGATGAAATCGACTTTGAGAACACGATGAACAACTTCATTGTGCTTATGAGTACTCTTAGAACTCAATTTAGTTCGGTATCAGAACCGATAAATGAAGTAACCATGCCTTATTCTCAACAGCTTATAAAAGGATAAATATTCATGCCTATTGGATTGAATCCAGTTCAAACGACTAATGTCACAAACACTTCAACTCATACCAAGAGTCCATATGAACTAAAGGTTCAGCCTGACAAAGCTAAACTACTGCAGGATATCGCGCCAACAGGACCTACACTGAAACAACCCACCACAGGAGAAAAAACTGCTATCACGATAAGTATGGATGAAGCAATGACAGCAATGACAGCAATGAACAAAGAACAAGCGAAGGGAGGTTTTACTCTTGATGACGGACGACAGTTCGAAATTCGAGATATGCATGTAATCAGACAGAACAAGGGGGGCTTGATAAGCCGGATGAAAGAAGGTTTCATCAAAGCATTACATGGTCAAGGAGCTTCATCCTCAGATGCTAAAAAGCTGACCGCAGCGTTACACCAAAAAGCCGATAACCCAGCAGTTCAGGAAAACTTTGTGCGCTCGTGGGATAGTGGAGGTTTTACAGATCCTACAGTAGTAAGTGGTGAAATGGGAGTGCGTGGGCACCAGTCAAAACAAGATTTTCAGTTTATTGTCCACACCGCACCAATAACTCACTTGATGGAAGGGAAGGGCGTTTTTAGTATTGATGCAGAAAGTGCGCTAACCTCCTGGGATGTAGCATGCACTAGTATCGTAAACCAGAGCAAGACTTTCACTTATGGCTCCGTTGGTGTAATTCTGAAAGTTCCGGAACAAAATGTTATTGCCGCTAGTCCAAACGATCTGATGTCGGAAACCAACATTGGTCTTCTTGATCGGACTGAAGATCTTGTCAACGTCTCAGATAAGAACGCTACAAAGACCCGCTATGAGGCAATGCCTGACTATGAACGTACAGGGTTACTAGCAAAAAAGGAATTACCGCGACATCAAAGGCATACCAACACTCCAAGTGAAGTCCTGAAGAAAACCTATGGGATGCGCAATGAAATTCTTATCTGTACGTCTGGAGGTGTAAATCTCCACGAGGGGCAGAAGGCAACCGAGAAGGTGGAAATAGCAGGGTTTTTCCTCAACGACAGCGCCCCAACAGCCTCTCACCAAGATTTAGCCGATTGGAAAGGAGAAACGTTGTTATCCAAAAATGATAAGTACGAGTTATTCAAGCAGCATGCTGAGCCCCTAGCCCAAAAACTTGGAGTGCCAATTATTTACTTAAACGGTACAGCGGATATTGCGGAAGTTTTGAAGTAGAAATAAATATAAAAACGCAAATTTTTATGTAGTCTGGTGTTGTAGGGCAAATGAGAGGCGAGCGTCTAATAGTTGATTTTCTGAACATATAATAACTAACGCAGATACCACCAACTAAGGTGGTGTCTGCAATTTAAGTTTGAAGGTCAAATCGATAGAAGTGTGTTAAAATAACTCTTTTTCTTAACTGAATTAAACAACAACGTCGCATTTATCGTAAAACAGCTTTAGTTATGGCATAAATCGTCATTATATCTATGTATGCATTGATTTTAAACAATATTAGAAGGTGATGAGAGTAAGAAGTTTTTTAAACGGCTTTATAGAGGGAGTTATTCTCCTCCGGCAACGCATGTAAACAATGAGGATTACCTTTCCCCTACAAAGATAGGCGTCTAAGTAGTGCTGAATCTTTGGCTACCTAAGCTTCACGGCTCAAAAAAACGGGAAGCAAAAATTTGACTATCACAAGTGTCCACTATCTGAAACAGCGTGTATTGTGTGCTACAGCTATTAGTACCGCTTTAACTCTGTGTCATTACAACGCACAAGTTGAGGATAGTTACACAAGGCTCAAAACTAGGGCCGATTTCGATTTATGGTCGTTTTTATTGAGACTGACTGATCACTTGGATTTTTCTATTCAATAAGGCTTGTACAGAATGAGGGTCTTTTTCGAAGCTTAAGATTGAGTTATAAATTTCCACATTCGCATGCATCGACAACAACTCACTTAACTCCAGTTTGGAGTTGGCTCGATTCGCCTCTCGCTCTCCAGGACTAGTCTGTACAACGGTTCGCCCCAGAAAGGTGCCTTGCGTTGCGAGGGGAGGTTGTCCCTTGCTCTCTAAGTTATTGAAATATATATCATTTATTTTTGGTTTGATGTCATTGGACATAAGGTACCTAAACTCTTAAGTCTGAGCTCTGAAGCATAGACGGTGAAACTTCTGTTACGACATGAGCAGACAACAAGGACTCCCAAGATTCGCTCTGTGTGAGCAGTTCAGCAAGTCCACTCTCAAACAGCTCATAGTCGAGTTTTTCGGCACGAAGCAACCTGTTTAAACACAGCTTGTGCCTGTGATTATCTAGACTAAAAAATAGTTGATGTTCAGACCAGTGATAGTTGAATGACAAAAAAGAACGATAAAGATCAGAATTAACAATTTGTAGGTCAACAATCTCTACTTCTAGTTGAAGTGTTTCTATTTTAGAGTGAAAAATTAAATGCACTCTTAACTTATCGTCAAAAGCTAACCCCAGTTCGTCTTCAGTCAAATGTAATTCAGGCAAGCCTACTCGACGAGAAAACTCTATCAGAACCTCATCTACAATTTGGCGTACTGACATAAAAACAGTCCTTTCATTAAATGTTAATAGTTATTATAGGTTAAACAGGTGTTTTTTATATTATTATTGGTTGATATTTTTTATATATTACGTAAGGTTCAGTCAGATCGCAATTACCAAAATACGCAGTTCTTCGGCATTCGCGCTTCTTAAGCGTGATTCTATTCCTTTTATGGTCTCAATAAGGGCACGAATGTACTTTGTTAATCTGATGTAAACAGAACGGAGGCTCTGTAATCTTTATTCCATGCAGCTTTATTCATCTTCCTTGGTACTGATAAGTCCCTTTCGGATTTCCTAAATCAGTCCTGAACAAAACGTTGATGATGAAACTGATTCAGTGACACACTCTCAAAGGGCTAGTTGTCTTTGTTTACATACTTTGTTAATAATTCTTGATGTAGTACCAATGGAGCAAGAATTGTTGCCTCGCCTTCAAACCAAGTAGCTCTTCCTGAACCAAGCATCCCGATGTGACTAGGGAATACTGTAATCAACTTGCGTGTGAAGCAAGTTGAGAGCAGACCGCTAGCTGTAATAGTATTTCAGCTCCCTGCAGTTTATTAGGTTAATACAATTAAACGCGAAAAGTTGTAGGGTAAAAATGTGATTCTTTGTCGATAGATTTTGATTCTATATTGTTAGCTAGAGAGGTTATTTGTTCATAGTATTGGCTGAGCAATTCCAATTGTTGATATACCGTGTACCGATCGGCTTGAACGATAGGCTGATGATTCCAAAGAATGAGGTTATTACTTTTATTATCAAAGCCAACAACTGGTTTTTTCTCATCTTGGCTAAACATATTCATTTCAAGCAAAACCTGAGCATTGTTTTTGTTGAGTTCACCTAAATTACTTAACATCATCAAACGTCCACTTGGGTGTTCGGTAATGTGGCACTCTTGCTCTCCTACTTTAATGCTTGTCACATTATTCGTTTCAGTGTTTGCTGCCTCTAGACCGAGCTCTTGGCAAAGCATTTCAACTACTTTTATATATTGCTGACTCATATTGTTTACTTATTTACTGTAAAAAGGCGTGTCAGTAGACCAAAAAGTGAGTTTAATAACGGCTTTGTTGCGTAATTCAGTTAGAGACAGAGCAGCCCCATTTCGTGCGTTTC
>NZ_JBGONU010000103.1:0-3203 GCF_041439295.1 Vibrio sp. 1F253
TGCCCCAAAACCGTTTAGAGTAAATACTCCTTCGCATTCTATAAATATGATTTACCCTACTAATAATTATCCGACGTTAATTTCGACGTAAATCCTAAAACTAGTTCATTCTAAAGCTGTCCCTTGTTGGCTAATGACCAAAAGTATACTTTCTTGAGCAAACTTATTCTTCTACGAGAACGTCGCTTTTGATGATGATATTGTGGGGTTATCGCCTCCACTTTCAACTTCGCTTTCATTTGACCTCCATCCACCAACACAAGCTGCCTCCGACGCAGTAAGCCAGCAGATCTTTCCAATCAAACGTGGCTCCCAAAATCACAGCTAGAGGCGATGAAGGTTCGATACCAAGCCAAGCAGCGACCTGTAACAGTTGCCCCAACTCGACAGCAAACGCAATCAACATCACCAGTGAAACCAGCCAATTAACGGGCATGGAGAACAAGCTTGCAAGAAAGTAGTAGAGCCAAACCACAACAAGAACATCACCAAATGTCGGACGAATAAAGCTATCTCGAACATAGAGCGCGATAACGGCCAATGCGATAAAACACACCAAGCTTTTCAGTCCATTTTTTACAGAAAATCGCAGGTGAATAGCGGACTTCTCTTCCACCATATCGCTTGGCTGACCAGTGATAGTAGCTCGCTTAAACATCTTCATGGTTCGCCTTTGCACTTTTTTCTGTTTTCTTATTTCGGGCGTACCAATCGATGTTGCGTGTAATGACCATAGTGAAGCTCAAAATCACGAAACACAGTAATGTACCCATGACCAATGCGTAGCTCTCTGCTTGCAGCAAGCCAAACAACAATCCGTAGAGTGTGAGCAAACACGCTCCAAATATCACGCCGTGTTTGGTGTTGCTCAACATACCGCTCACGTACACACTTAAAAGCCCCGTCGATGCGACTGCTGACACCACATACGCCCAGTTAAAACCTAAGTGTTCACTCATCGAAATCAACAACAGATAGAAAAGCGCTAAAGCCAGACCAATAAAACCATATTGCACTGGGTGAACCGGACGCGCTTGGAATAGCTCCAGTAAGAAGAAACTCGCAAACACTAATGTGATAACCAACAGTGAATAGTTCACTGCTCGGTGGGACTTCAAATAATGGTCAACGGGATCAATCAAATCTACGCCCATTTGTCGCTGTTCAAGCTCGTCACAAGCGTGATTCGATGACAAACAGCTTTGGAACAGCTGCGCGATATTGGTAGAGAAGTTATTGCTCGCCCACTGTGCTTTAAATCCATCTTCAGATACCTCTGACGACACTGGTAAGTAATCACCGACAAAGCTTGGATGCGCCCAAGTTGAAGAGAGTCCAACCGTTGTTTGACTGCCGATTGGTGTGACTTGAAGCTGACCCATCCCTTGCAGCAAGAAGTTAAGATCGAACGCCAAAGGTTGCTCTGCGTTTAGATCTGCAAGTCTCAGAACACTGTGGAAGCCTTGTGGTAACTGATCTAACCCCGTTCCCGGTGCGACTTCGATATCAGAGCTCGCCATGGTCATGTCATCCATCCGAATCAATCCACGGCTGTCTTCAATGCCAACCACTAGGCTCATATTTTTAATATCAAGCCTCTGCAACGCCGCGAGATCGTCTGCATCAAAAGCGCCTTTCAGCGACACTTGCGCTTTGTATAAACGCGCGCGGTAAATGCCTCGGTACTTTTCAAAACTGTCCAGATCCGCGCTCATATCGAAAGTGCTGGGTAGGAGGAATTTACGACGCTCTTTAATCTGTACTTTGTCATATCGGTAACTGGTTTCGCTGTAGTTAACCATGATGAATGGACCAATGATGCGTTGCTCACCGCTGCTGCTGCGTGCGATGTCATGTCTGACTTCATCTTGGCGATATGAGCGTTCTGAGATCAGCCCTGTGACCATTGAAAGCGGGATTTGCAGTAAAACAAACAAAAACAGCACGAATGCGAACTTCGTGCCGAGTTGGTTATTGAGGATCTTTTTCATGTTTCATTCTCCATTTGCTGATGGGGTTAATCTAAATCAGCAATTTGGAGAACAAATGGAGCTAATGTGGAGTTTCTATGGAGTTGGTAAAATCAGGGTCACTTTCACGCCAGCATCGACGTTTTCGACTTGCAACTGACCTTTGTGCAGCTTGGTCACCTGCTCAACAAAATTCAGCCCAAGCCCAGTACTCTTAACACCATTTTCCCGAGCGAGGGAATAAAAGCGCTCGGTCAAACGAGGCATAGCATAGTCGGGAATGTGAGGGCCTGAATTGAAAATCGACAGGCATACCTTCTCTTTCGTGACCTCAGTTTTCCAATCAATGCGTCCCTCTGAATGAACAAAATCCAGCGCATTGTCCATCAAGTTAAAAACGGCTTGTTTCAGTAAGAAGACATCACCAAGTACGGAGAGGTGATCATCAATTTGGATGTTGGCAGTGACCGACTTAGCACTCAAACGCGCATCCGCCGATTCAACCACTTCATTGACCATTTGTTTTAGCGAGATAGCTTCGACTTGTTCTAGCTCGGGCCGCTTTTCAATACGAGCAAGTTCTAGCAACTTATCTATCAATGATTGCATGCGGTCGCTTTCTCGCTCAATGTTGCCAGCAAAGCGCGCGACCTTTTCTTCAGGCAATGGCATTTGCAATATTTCACTCGCACCTTTAATCGCTGATAACGGGCTTTTCAGCTCATGAGTCAGCGTCTGTACGTACTCTTCCACATATTGTTTACCATCGAGCTGATTGCGCATTTTTTCTAATGCGTCGCTTAGCGTGCCGTACTCATAAAAGATACGAAATGTCGGCTTAGAGACCTTTTCGCCCTCACCCATTTTGGTCGCATAGTCTTCTAGCTTGTTCAGTGCCGAGTGAACTCGCCAAGCAAACAATGCCCCTGCCAATAGCACTAAACCACTCATCCACACCATCCAAAATAATACATTGCGTTTAGAAAGATCGATGAAGGGTTGTACTGAGCGATTGGATTTTGCCACCGTCACGCTGCCAATGATTTCGCCTTTGTGGTAAATGGGTGCAGCAACGTGCATAACGGTTGAGAGCGGATCTTTCGGGTCTTCGATGGTACTGCGCGCGCCGTATTGACCACGCAATGTGAGATACACATCGTTCCATTGCGAGTAGTCTTTGCCAACGCCTTGCTGCCAAGAATCCGCAATCACAATGCCTTGTTTATCGGTAAT
>NZ_JBGONU010000103.1:3301-4415 GCF_041439295.1 Vibrio sp. 1F253
TAGGCTTAAGTTCTTGGACAACCGTTTTGCTCACCATATAAGCCGTCATTCCGACTAAGATGAAGTAGAGAAAAAACAGTCTGAGTCCAAGTGGGATCTTCGGCCAGCGATTCATCATTCACCTTTAATGCAGTAAAAGTAACCAAATCCACGCTTGGTACAGATGCGTTCAGACATCTCAAACGGCTTCAACTTATGGCGAATAGCTTTGATATGGGTATCGATATTGCGCTCGTATGCGGCCTCCGGCGCCATGTCTGCCGCGACCATGAGCTGCTCTCGACTCAATACATTGGAAGAGACGGAGATCAGCTTATCGAGGATCTTAAATTCGACCGCAGTTAACCCAAGCATTTGTCCACCGACACCATAATCAAAGCTCTGCGCAACCAAATCGTGGCTCACTTGAGGTTGTTCTGGAACAGCAACAGGCTCCGGCTTGTGCTCCTTCATTGGCGCTTTAGCTTTGATTCGAAGTTTAATGCGAGCCAACATTTCACGCGGGCTAAATGGCTTAGTCACGTAATCATCCGCGCCAATCTCCAAGCCTACCACTCGGTCAATTTCATCGCTTCTTGCGGTGAGAAAGATAATGGGAATATCAGAAAACTCACGGATGGTTTTGCACAATTCAAAACCATTACCATCCGGTAAGCCTACGTCTAACACAAGTAACGCTGTGGAGTTGTGCTGCAAAAAAGCTAAGCCCTCTCCTGCCGTTGCAAACCACTCTGCGTGGTAGCCGTCCATCTCTAATACATGAATCAGGTTCTCTGCGATGGCAGATTCATCCTCAATAATGACGACGGTTGATTGGTCGCTCAATGTCTTAACCTCGTTGGCTATATTTATCTTAATTTCGTCGTTACTTGTCTACCCTGAGGTTAAGGCTATCGAATTGATACTGGAAAGGCAAAGTTCGTGAACCATCTCTGGAGATTGTTACAAAAAATCAACTCCAGATGAGAGATCTTCATCATCAATACTGGATCGTGGATTAAGTGATTTTACCATAATACGGCTCTTCTCCGCTTAGATGAGCTTGATTTCTGGGTAAAAGGTAGAGTGAGTTTCTAGGATTGAGGTTTGTCTAATCTTCAATTTAAAGTAATCA
>NZ_JBGONU010000104.1:0-4382 GCF_041439295.1 Vibrio sp. 1F253
AGAGAAGCTGCTTAGTAAACAAGCGAATGATGACAACTACCTTGAAAAACGCCGCCTATTTGGAGCTCTTAGCATGCCAAGTGAAGGTTCTAAGCGATTTGGTGAGCTATTTCCAAGTACTAACTTCGATAAAGAATCGAAACCAAAGGAAACGCTATCACTCCCCTTATGGAAAGATGTTGATCTGACGTTTAAGGATGTCTTTTCTGTTGATGAAGACCGAAGAAATGAGGCCATACATAGATATAACATTCTAGAATTCTTTATAGATCAATATGGTACCGATTTTTCCAAAAAGCAAATAGATGAGTCACTTACTGCTCTAATAGAAAAATTTGGTTCAAGTACACCATCAGCAATCAGCATTTATAGGTACTGGAGAGATTTTAAAAAATCAAATTTTCAGCTTAACTCCCTAATTCCTAAAGTCTCTGCTGGCAATACAAAAAGAAATACTCCCGATGAACTTGAACCTTTAATTCAAGGTGCAATAAGAAATTACTTCTCTGAAGAATGCCCGACAGCAACATCGGCATACGTAACTCTTGAGGTTGAAATTGATCGGTATAATGAAATCAATGGGACTCAATTTGAACCGTTCTCAATACAGGCATTTAGGAAGAGACTAAGAAAGCACTCTGAGTACGAAAAAATACTACTTAGAAAGGGAAAAAGTGTAGCTGATTCTACTTTCAGAAAAGTGGGTAAAAGGCCAGCAACAACACGAGTATTGGAACGTGTAGAAGCAGACCATACTAGGCTTGATTTATTTATTATTGATGAAAAAAACGGTATACCGTTAGGGCGACCGTGGCTCACAGTTTTGTACGATACTCATACAAAGAGCATTGTGGGTTTCTATCTAGGGTTCGAGCCGCCGAGTTACTTATCAGTATCACTAGCACTTGTGAATGCAATTCTTCCAAAAGAACACGTCAAAGAACTATACCCATCAGTAGAAGGGTGTTGGCCTTGTTATGGCTTGCCTGAGCATTTGATTGTCGACAATGGTACTGAGTTTAACAGTAGTGACTTCAAAATAGCGTGCAAAGATCTGAAAATAAAAGTTAAGAAAAACCCGACTAAAAAGCCTTGGCTTAAAGGGTCAGTAGAGCGATATTTTCGAACTATCAATAATCGATTTCTCTCTAGAATGCCAGGTAAGAGTTTTACTAATATATTTGAGAGAAAAGATTACGATCCACTCAAAAATGCAGTTATTGATAATTCGCTTCTACAAGAAATGGTTCATATTTGGATAGTGGATGTTTACCAAAATGGAAAAAACGGGCTAGAAAACAATATCCCAAATCTAAGTTGGATCGATGCTGTTAATTCTTCAATTCCTCCACGTCCTTTCAAAGGGTCTAGAGACGAATTGAAGTTTAACCTAGGAAAAAACCGTGAGGTAGCTCTCGATAAGAATGGGGTTAGGTTAGGCACAACAATACGCTACTCCAGTGTTCGTCTAGCAAGATATTTTGGGCACAAAACTTGTAAAGACATGAAAAGTGTACGTGTGAGGATCAAGTATGATCCTAGTTGTCTTGGTAGGGTTTATGTACTTGATGAAACGAAAGAAGAGTTTTTTGCTGTAGACGCAATTGATGCTGATTACGCCTATTCTGTTTCTGAGTGGTTACACAAGACTTGTTGTAACTATGCAAGGCGACATATTCGCAAGAACTACAACCACAGAGATGTTGTTAAAGCTTGGCGTAAAATCCTCGATATTATTGATGAAGCATTTGAAAAAACAGGTCAAAATAAGAAACGAAACTCTCTAGGGACTACAACTACATCTCGGGTGCAGCGTATAAAAGAGCATTCTAAAAGAGCAACTTCCGAAGCAAAAACACAACAAGCTGATTATGTAAAATCAGAACTTGATGATGAATTAGATTGGGATATCGAGGTTAATACTAATGGTTGGTCGATAAAGTGATTTTATTCAAAAAGGCTAACTGACATGGATAGTAATAAAACAGAAAGCACAGCTGATATGGTCAAACAAATCTTCATTCAGAGCCCGCTAATAACCGACATTCTTGATGATATTTCAGATTGCCGAGAATTTAGTGACGGTATTCATGAACCAGACTGTATGATCGTTGTTGGAGATACTGGGTCGGGAAAAACAACGCTGATAAATAAGTATTTAAACGAAAACCCTCGTTCAGAGACAAGCGAAGGCTCTTTTATACCGATTTTATCGACTTCTCTCCCACCCAATGCGACCCCGATTACGGCTTCTGAGCAGTTGCTATCTGACCTAGGAGATCCACTCGCTTTTTCTAGAGGGAGTGATCCTGTTAAGATCGCCCAAGAAATGAGTGGCTTAATGAAGTCATGCGGAGTTGAATTAATTATCATAGATGAGTTTCAACACATGATAGATCGGAAGAATAAGCAAATTTTACATAGTGCAGCTGACTGGTTGAAGATGCTCATTGTACGTTCAAAAGTACCAGTGGTGCTTTTTGGCATGCCTTACTCAGTGGTAATTTTGGAGGCAAATAGTCAATTAGCAGGACGCTTCGAGTTACAGCACACTCTTGAGCCTTTCCGGTTGAATAGCAAAAATAACCGTAGTATCTATAAAACGTTTTTAACAATGCTTGATGACGCATTACCTTTTGGTGAGTGTTCTGGTCTTGCTGAACCTGACATGATGAAGCGTATCTACGCATTTTCCCAAGGTAATCTACGTCGGATCAGAAAACTCATTAATAGAGCGAGTAGGCTTGCATTACGTGATCATTCAAATAAAGTTGCATTAAAACACTTTGCCAAAGCAGCACCCAAAGTCAGCCTGGTCGCATGTGAAAATCTAAATCCTTTTGAAGTTACTATTAAGGAATTGAAGATCAATCATCCCCCTCAAGATATTGGGTGGGAAAACTATCTGTTTCAACATGAAAAAGACGTATCGGCAAAAGGTTTATTTTGATGCGTTTTTTGTTTTACGGTCTTTGTATGCAAGGCTAAAAGCTCAGTGGCGGATATACTTATCAGACCATTTTCGAGATAGAAAATGCTACGGATAAAAGCCACCTCTCAAGGCTCTGGACAAAAACGAGTCTGGTTTTGTGCTAATAAAAGCCTTGGATAACTGTAGGTATGGATAGGCTTAACTTAATATCCAACTCTGATGGGGCGGACCAGACCGTCTTTTTGTGCTCCCAAAATAAGAACACAACTTTGAGAAAATCTAACAACAAGCAGCAAACCGAAATAAATGAGCAACTTTCAGCTGAATTAGTACATTTCAACTTTGGAACTCAGAGGCTCTTCAACTAAACCTACCTCAACTATAACTGGTGATCGCCGCTTCTGTTGCCAATTTGAGCTTGGTGACTTTATCACTAGTCATCTCAAAGCTGCTTTCATATTTGTTCGTTGAAGCTACTCGAAGTTGGCGTTCGACAGACATAAGATCACCAATAGCTCTCCGTAACTTAGCTGCTGACATACGAACCTGTTTCATTATTTGCATCACTGACGGCCCTGAAACGATAACGCTACAACTCATGGCGTAATACTTTGCATTGAGAATCATTTCAAACTCTCGGATACAACTATTAGCAACAAACAGCTCATCGATTGTTGAGTTGTCAAAGTAGCTATCGACATGCGCCGATCGCTTTATCTCACGGTAAACCTCCCTTAGCTTTTGGGTTTGATCATCTAGTTGACCAATAACAATATTCGCTAATTCAAAGTTTTCATCTGATAGATAAATTTCGTTATTTTTATACTCCGAATCTGCCAGATGAAGTGCCACAATTTTAGCCATGATACCGCTTATACAATCATTGGCATTACCATCGAAAGTTGCCATAATTATGTTACTCATACCGTTTCTCTTGTTCAGTGTGACCTGAAAACAGATCAATCTTTATTGTAAATGAACTAATTTTGTCTTCTGGCAACCATCGTTAGGTGCACAGAAAGATGTACCGTCCCTTTTTACTCTGTATTGTCCAATACCCGCAAAAATTGCTAGAGATCTTGCAATCGCCGCATCAAGCTCGTCTGCATAATGCTGTAGCGTTTGAGTACCATTACCCGATCTAGCCGCTCTAAACATACCTATCTCCATTCGTTGACAATTGTATCGTCAGTTCATTGATATTGATGCAGCTTATACATTCTAGCACCGCAAACGTGTCAGGGATTTTGCTTTCTACTAGTTTTATCGATACTAAATGCCAGATTGGCGGTCATAGTGAAAGGCTTCAATGACTCTCTGATTGAAGTCTTCCAAAGATAATTCCTCGTTGTCTGAGGGGCCATTGCTACTGTTGAATGGTGATGTAGAGCTTATTGCATATTTCGGAGCATTCCGATCAGTCATTTCGGGATTATCCGATCACCCATTT
>NZ_JBGONU010000105.1:0-4344 GCF_041439295.1 Vibrio sp. 1F253
ATATTCATCAACGAGTGCCCACACAGATTGATAGGTTTAAATTGTTAAAGAGCTTTGCTTATCGAAACTTTCTTTTTACAAAGAAACCCTTGAAAGCGGACGTGAATTCTAGCGATTTAATTTTAAGTGTCAAACACTTTTTAAAATTAATTCCTTTCGAACTTTCCGTCTTACTGATTACCGCTGAAGCCTTGTAGCGACTGCCGTGTCAGTGAGGCGGCATTATAGAGATCATCGAAAACATGGCAACCCCTTTTTTGATAAAAATTCAAAAAAATTGCTTAAGCGTCTACTTTTACGTCAAAACCCTCTTTCATAGGCCAAAGCTCATACAATCAAGAGCATATAACTTAGAATTTCGCGACTAGATCTTTCGAGAATGTCTCTATATCCAGTTCTATACTCCACTTTTCACTCAGCTCCACTATGTTATCTAGAGATTTCTGAACCGTTTTTATCGTCAATGTATTGTTATCTAGGTCGTATACCTGTTTTTGCGTAGTGTAATAGAAGTAAAGGATAGTTAATGCTTCTCGATCGCCTTGCTCAGCTTTTGGTTGAATACGCTTAAGCTTACGATAGATTTGATTGTGAATTTGTTTCAGGTTCCACACATAAAGCGCTTCTTTAAAGTAATCATGCCCTTTCACACGGCTCGCAATAAACGCATTCAAGGCGACTGATAAAATCACCCCGAGTACATTCAAATGGAAATTACCCGTCGATTCCCCAGTAACGGAGCCAGCTGAACCAAAAAGTTCAATCAGAACGCTACCGAATACAATGGCAAACAAGGCGAGTGACCCAACCAATGAAACCAACAGTAGGTTCATCTTCTTTCTATATTCTTCTTTATTAATCTTCTGTAACTTCATCGACTACTTCCTTATGTAAGTCACCTAATAATTTGCGCATACTATCTATGTAAACCTTGGTTAGCTTCAACCTTTACCATCTTGTAATGTGGTCACTCTCTATTTAATACGTAGAGTTCTTGTGGTCAGTACTATACATAACTCCATTTGACTTCATTAATAGAAAAGAGTTACATACCGCCATAATTTTTAGTTATTCATCAATTCATGTTGATTAAGCCTATTTCGCTTTATCACATACTGACAAGGTACATCCCATGCGTTCATTTGTATTACGCGCTCGCGCAGCCCCTACAGAGAGCAAACTTATCTTAGAAGGTGTTGGGCAAGACGCTCATACTGAGATTCTGGCTCATACTCTGATGAACACGATCTTCGTTGCTCAATCACACCGTGAGAATGTCACCGTGCACCTTGTATTAGAAAGTACTAAAGACTTTTCACGTACGATCACTTTCGATTCAAATGAGATCACTAACATTGGTGGCTTTCATGAATCGGCATTGTTATCAGCGGTAGTAAGAGCGGTTGATGCTTCTCAAGGCATGATAAAAGAACAGACACGTCAGGTTGAACCGGGCATCACTGTTCGTACTATGAGTTTTGAAAAGTTGGTTAAAGAACTGGCTGAAGACCACCAGCTGTACATGATGGATAAGAAAGGCGACTTTATCCGTGACGCAGAGATTGCGGAAAACCCATGTTTCCTTCTAACTGACCATATCCCTATGCCGAAGAAAAGCTACAACAGCTTGAAGCGTTTAGGGACAGAGAAAATCAGCTTAGGTCCAAACATGCTGTTTGCTTCTCAGTGTGTTGTGTTGATCAACAATGAACTGGATGTACGTGGTTTTTGATATCCACAGCTCTCTACGATAGTTATCTCTAAAGCAGAAGGTCTCTCTAAAACAGCAGTTCGCTATAAAAATAGCTAGCCCTAAAACCATAAATGGAGCGATACACGCTCCATTTATGGTCAAATTAGCGTGCTAATTAAAAACGCACTTCGACGGTCATCCCTTCAATCCAATATTCTCTAGGCAAATCAGCCGTAAAGTTCAATGCTACTTTGAGATATGCTGGCTGCCCTTCAAAAGGGCTTGCTAATTGAGTCGGCAACTTACTGACGATTTCTACCGAATCTGCAATCTCAGCCTCAAAAGTACTACCATTAGGAAACCTTACCTTGGTATGAGCTCCTATTATCGCATTCTCTAAATATTTAGGGTCTAAATACGCGACCACTTGCGGGATGGTATTCTTCGCTATCGTTACAAGCTCGTCACCTTCGAACACTCTCTGTCCTTCAACGACATGGATATCGACAACGCGACCTTCATAGGGAGACTTAATCGCCAATCCTTGTTCAACAACACGTTTAAGTGCTAGATCTTTCATTAAAGCACGTCGAGCCTGACTAACCGGACCCGCTAATTCTCTTTCTTGTTCAGCTAATTTCGCATTTTGATAATCAAGTTTTTGTCCATTAAGCTGATTATTAAGTGAGTTACTCATTCCCACTATACTTGCGTAGTCCACATCGGATACCTGACCTTTTTTCCTATATTCTTCATATCGCGTTTGAATTTGCTGTACCGTGTTTAAATTACTGCGCGTTTCTTCAATGCCTTTCAAGTGCAGTAAGCCAATATCATCAGGAGACCTGATTTCTAAATCTAATAACTCAGCATGAAGAAATTCGATTTGCGCTTCCACTTCCATATTAGTCAACTGAATCGCTGTCTCTGATTTTAGGATTTGACTTCCATCGTCTACTGGAATTGGGCCGACTACTCCTGCAACTTTAGAGGTTAAGGTTACAGGATGCGAGGTAATGATTGCCGGAGCAATAACCAAAAAATTTGTCTTTAAGAAAAAATACGCAACGAATAATAGAGGGCTAACCACTAAGCTTAAGATTAAATACCAACGAAAGCGGTAGCCTCCTCTTTTCGCTTGTCCGTAAGCAACTTTGACACCATCATCCGATTGAGGGTTATTCTTTTTATCAAGATGAAATTTCACTTTCATTGTTAAAACCTTTTGCCTTTTTTCAATACCCACCAAGGAGCCATACTGGATTCTTCATGACTTCTTCTAAATAACTCATTCACCATAGAGAACGCCGTAATCAACCGCATAAAGAACTGATAAAACGGATACAAGATTAGCCATTTTGCCATCTTAAGATCTTCTTTCGCTCTTTCGGAAACCAACCCAATATAGACAGTAAAAAACAACAACACTGTCGACAAATAGACGCAGTAGATAAGGATCAGAAGTGCAGCAACAAAATCGAAGGGGTAAGCCCAAAATATGTAAAACATGAATAGCGAAACTAGAATGGGCAGCAATACGTTTTGTAGAACGCCATAAACTAAAGTAAATATAAAGTTTCCCCAACCGAGTAATCTAGGGGTTAGACCTTCATTGTGTTTCCTTAAAAACAGAAATAATAAGTCTCCATCCCATCTTAGCCTTTGTTGTACCAACCCTTTCAGTGTATCGGGTACATCAGTATGGCCCACAGCTTTAGGTGTAAAAGCGAGTTTATTGTTTGGATGTCTTTTCTTGTACTGTTTGAGCCTCATCGTTAAGTCGAGATCTTCAGCAGTATGGGTATCCCACCCTCCAACTTGCTTCAGAGTGTTCTTTCGAAAGGCACCAAATGCTCCTGATATATTATTTAGAACCCCCCAGTTAGATAGCCCCGTCTTACCCGCTTGCATTGATAACATATATTCAAGAGACTGCATTCGCGTAAGCAAATTTTCTTGCCAGTTTCTAACGCGTAAAGCACCTCCAGAAGCAATCACATTCTTATCAGTAAATTGCTTCATCATTTGTAACGCCATGTCGTTATCAAAAGAAGTATCACCATCAACATTAATAACAAAATCACCAGTAGCGTTATCTAAACCAGCATTCAACGTTGATACGCGACCTCCTCTTTGCCACTTAGGAATGACACGAACATCTCTGTTTCTTACCGTTTTATGTCTTTGCTCCCCTCGCATTGCAGCTAAGTAGGTATCTTCATTTTAAGTTGCTCCATCGACTACGGCTACAATCTCAATCTTTCCGGGATAAAGCTGTTCAACAAGCGTGTCGATCGTTATCTCAATTGCATCTCCTTCTCCATAACAAGTAATTACAAACGAGATGCTTGGGTATTCTTTTATCTCTATGTCACTGGCCGAATAAGACCAGCGAAAGATTCCACTTAACACAAGCAGAAAGAGTGGGAGCTCCACCATAATCATCATGGGGAAAAGCATTAGCCAAAGCTCAGAGTTCTCTAAAAGCATCCCCCAGAAGTACTGTTGGAGATCAAGGCTAACTGACAGCATAGATTTCACTGACTTTACTTTCTAACCAATAACCAACATCTTCTTTCATTGTTGGATCGGGTATACTGATCCGCACCAGCAGTTTTGGACACTGAGTTAAGTGAGTACAATCACTAATG
>NZ_JBGONU010000106.1:0-3879 GCF_041439295.1 Vibrio sp. 1F253
GAAATACGCGAAACGGGGTTGTTCTATCTTTAAATTTAATTACGCAACAAAGCCCATCGAACGTTCCTTTTCATCGTTGTAAGCTAACGCCCAATAACGTAACCAAACACACTCAAATCTACCATCTAAATCACTAAAGCAAAGCCGAACGGCAACGGCAACGGCAACGGCCAAGTGTTAACTGTCTGCTCAAATTACTAGCTATATTTCTTGATTTATAGCTTTCACCTGCCCAATTAAAGTATCGTATTCATACTCAATCCCTATTTGTTATGCCTGTTCTAACCCTTTCAGGGAGCTTGGTACTATTATTTTATGAAATGGCGTAACGAAGAACATATAGGTCTTACCAAACACATTGTTCACATGAACCACGGTATTTGCGTGAACAATTGCGGTTTCTCCTTCAGGCTCAATAAGAAAAGAAACTCGGACATTAAGATGTTTATCACAGTCTTCTAATACAACTTCATTCTCAGTTGAACTGACCAGTGTAAAAATACCGACTCGTTCGCCTACTACATATTCTGAACCTAATTTATCTCGGGATACATCTTGTAGACCCCCCAAGTTTTTTAAACCGAGTTTAGATACAACCCAGTTTCTCGTAGACATCAGAAATGCAATCCAAGTCGGTGTTTGAGTTGCTATTTCAAGAAATACTTCAATAGCAGTTTGGTTGTTGTATTTTATTTTTTTCGAAAAGCTATCACAGAAATATGAATTTTTGGAATACTCGCTCAATAGTGACTTCTTGGGTATAGACATAAACTCTCCTTGATGATGAAAAGTCGACAATTCGCCATAGCTAATAATATGGACTCCCCCTCCTGAGGAACTGCCACACTTAAGTGGGATTACACCGGAGGTAACATGTCTGATGATTCTTACTTCAGCGGTATCACTCTAACTAAAAAACACTTTAGCCTTCATGCCGCAGACCAACATGGCAAGGCAATACTGAGAAGTCAGTTACTCGATCTTAATTACTAATCTCATACTCGTTTTTTATACGGGGCAATTCCTCATATGTACTGATTGCTTTAACTGCACCGCTTAGATCATTTTTACCATTAAAGCTATGCTTAACAGCAATGACGTCACAGCCACTAGATTTACCAGCACGAATACCCGCTGTGGAATCTTCAAACACAATTGTTTGGCCAGGTGAAGCCGCTAATCTACCAAGAGCTAAAGTATAGGCTTCAGGATCCGGTTTATGCTTAGTTACATGCTCCTGTGTGATAACAAGGTCAAAAGCATTCTCTAGCTGCAACGAGGTTAAAATATTATCAACCATCCATGTTGCTGCTGAACTAACAACTCCACACTTTTTCCCTGCTAGTTTTAACTGTTCTATGTAAGCCTTAGCCCCAACATTTAGCTCAAGATCATCATTGAGCATCTGTTCGTAATGAGCTCGAAAGTGGCAATTAAACTCTTCTAAGTCAGGAGCAATATTTGCATTTTCAAAAAAGTGACCCGTTACAACCTGCCAACTTTCCCCCATAACATCTTTGTAAATGTTGTGGTCTACGTGTGCGCCATAATCTAAACAAGCTAATGCTAACGCTTTGCCCTTTAAAGGCTCTGAATTTACTAATGTTCCGTCCATATCGAACAGATAAACTTCGTAATCTTTCAATTCACTCTCCATGTTAGATTTTTCAAGCTCGTATAAGCCTAGTTAACCAGTGAAAAAAACAATGCAACCAAACTAATATGACTACCTTACCCACAAAAGCCGACCATTACAAAGTGCCGAGCGTTTTGGAATCCAGTTAAACAATTTATTCGGTGATGGCTACGATAGTAGGCAATAAAGTAGTGGCAATAAACTAGCAATCAATAAGCTGTGCCCAACAGACGTACTCTCTAATTTTGTCACAATGGTTGATTTAGCAGACTCGTTTTCAATTAACGAACTAGCAGAAACGCCAGCCATGTTACTAGGGTCACTATATCCGACCTTATGACCGGAAAAAGACAAAAGTGAACCCAGAGCAAGAAGAATTAGCATTGAATAGAACGCATAATCACTAGAAAATGCTAGTTTCAAATAGCCTGTGAAATACTCGAAAGTAACTACAATTAGCAGTGCTAATAAATTTGATAGCACTATCAACCTTACGAATTTAAACATATTCCCTCTGAGACCAATAGAACAGCTAACGTCCCAATAAACGGTGAGTGTACGAGTGCCATAATGAAGCGAAACGGAATCGGCACACGTTTATGAATCCGACTTAACTGCTTTGTGAACTGGCTTTTCTAGCGATCACTAAACCATGATTACTTGATCCCAAAAGGCTTGCTTCGTCGCAATTTGCTAAATGATAATCTAACCATGTCTGATATTGAGATGGCGTAAAGTTATTAACACCGTTAGATATGTAACGTCCAAATCCATCTGTTGCTGCGTGTCCAATTACATTAAACCCATTTTTGTTTACAAGATTTTCAATTTCACTAGGCGTTGCGAAATACCCGACCTTGAAAAAACTATCGGCTTTAGCGTTTGATACCGTGCCATGTTTATTTAACTCTAGAAGCACCTCCGGAGTGACTAGCTCTGGAAATTGTTGGGCAAACATACCAGCGACAAAGAAACGTGAAATATAGGCTATGGCTAGTACACCATTTGGCTTTAAAATCCTTAGTGCTTCATTAACCGCAAGCTCTCTTTCATGCAGAGTTTTTAGGTGGTACAAGGGCCCAAGAATTACACAAACGTCTTGAGAATTACTTTCGATAAATGACACATCACAAGCATTACCCTCAAACACTTTTAACTCTATACCTTCAGATTTTGCTTTAGTATTTAAAATCTTCACTTGGTCAGGCGCAAGTTCTACTGCTGTAACATCACAACCTAATTTCGCAAAATGTAAGGAATAGCGCCCCGTTGCTGCTCCTAACTCACATACTGATTTTCCTTTAAGTAAATAAGGTGTGAGTTTATGTATCGTAGTATCAAACTCTAACTGAGCAATATATTGCCGAGTTAGCCTTTCATCTTCGTTTGCACCCGTATATTGGGCTATCAATTCTTCCATTGATCAACATCTCCTTTGCCAGTGAGCACCGAATTAAGTAGCTGACAACGCTACCACTACACAGTCGACTTAAATTTGTTATTAGAACGATACTTAAAGGTATCGCCCTAACAAAAAAACCACTTTAGTCTTCATGCCGTAGATCCAGATGGTAAAGTTATACTTCAGAAGTCAGTAACTCGCTATAAGCTACTGACTACAATAGCAAATATGCAACTCATACGTATAGGCGTTGAAGCGAGTAGCGAAAATAGCTAACTGGTCTATAAAATTGCTATCGCTTGTTATAAGCGAACTAGCTTGACCGTATTACTTATTTTTATTGTTCAGCCCAGACTCTAGTGCTGCTGCCTTAGTTTTAGCTGACTCTTCATAAGCATTAAATACATCGCTATTTTTACGACCGCTAAAGTGCAGAAAACTATGAATAATAAGCATAAAGAAGGATATCAACACAACAAATATGGGCGCTAAACCGAACCCATCAATGTTCATTGATAAAAGACCTATAACAAAAAACACACTCGATATAAGTGCAACCGATTTACTGCGAGATGATGAGCCCATAGGTAACCCGCTTTACATAACTAAAGAAAGAATAATACTTAGAACCTTTTACGCATACTTTGAAATACTTAACAAATGCAATAGCTTATAACGAAAAGTTAAAGCGTGAACAACGCAATACCGAAGCTACTGCAAACACCTTAATCACTAAAACCAACGCACAGTGAAAATGCCACGCGTGGGGAATCACTCTTAAATTGTTTGTTGAACGAAGCCGCTGCGCGGCAGAGTAAAGCGAGTGCAAGCCATACTCTTG
>NZ_JBGONU010000107.1:0-3869 GCF_041439295.1 Vibrio sp. 1F253
CTCAAAACCCTTCGGTTTCAGTAACAGAAGAGCAAGAAGGGACGTATACGGTTGAAGTAAAAGCAAGATACCCGGATAGTGTTTTATTAAAAAATGCTGATTTTGATATCACAGATGCTGCAGGTGGTACTCTTGCATCAGGTCATTTTGATAGTTCAGGAAAGAGTACTGTTTCAGGTCTTAAACCTGGACAGATTAAAATAGTGGCAAAAGAAAGTGTAAACGAATTTAATCCAGACATTTTGCGCTTAGATAATCCTCACTACGTGTCTGATATCAGTGACGATGATTTTTTTGATAGAGCTGCACAAGGTCAACAAACATTTTGGCAGCCCAACAGAATCGCTCCTCCCGTTGAAGGTTGGGGAGCTATGGGTAAAAGTCTAACTTCGGATCGTTACTTTGCCGATATTGTTAAGTATGAGACTAAGACTCACTTCACAAAACATCATCCAGATTTCTCTTTTGATATTTTAGCTGAATCATTGATCGCCGGGATTGAAAGCATGGCTCCCGAAATTATGGATCAAGTTATTTCTAACGGGTTACCTATCGTAATGGAAGAAGGTGAGTTACTTTCCGTGTTATTCCGTTTGCCCAGGCATGAAACCGCGGACAGAATGCTTGCTTATATGCGAGCAAGAGGTAAGGGCAACCCGCAAGCGTATCTTAAGAATTACGATTGGCAAGCTGCTCAAAAGACTTTGGGAAGTGAACTGGAAGCGCTATTGAGTAAGATCAATGGGCGTATCGAGTCTTTGAGTTCGGAAGCAAGCCAGTTGAATTTTGTTTATCTGTCGGCAGATATTTATGATGCGCATGCGAAAACAGGTAATACATTCTCGAAAAAGCTGTCTGATAATCTTTCTAAATCTTTTAAAAGACTCCAAACCAAATCAGAGAGTTTAATGAACGATGTTACAAAGGTATCGGTCATACAGGCTCAGGAAAATATTTATTCAACCGAAGCAGGAAAGATTGAAGTCGTCATTAATGCGATTTTAAAGATCGATTTGGAGGAGCAAAAGTGGGTTAAGTTCCGCGCGATATATTCTGACCAGTGGCAAACACCTATTTATGCTCAGAACGTGAAAGTGACAACTAACTCTGTCGTTCATGAAGAAGGAATTGCTCTTAATGTGTCACCGACTAGAAGTACAGAATCCGAGACTATGGAACTAGCGAGTGAAACACAAAAAATAGAAGGCGGAGTAACTGTACTTGATAACTTGAAACCTAATACTGACATTGTAGTGGTCGAATTTGCAGGTGAATCAGGGATTGAAGACCAGATTAGCAAGATTCAAGATAGTGTTGAAGCTACGTTAGACGGCTCTTACAACGCTTTAGTAGAAGATATGAAAGGCTTCAAAGAACAGTGGGATGAAGAAGGGTATCTAACACTTGGAGATGGGGTTATCGATGGTGCGATTGCATGGGGAGCCGATATCGTTGACATGGTATCACCAAGTTTTTGGGGTGATGCTGCTGATTCCATTTCAGACCTTACCTCTTCTGCGGTCGATAAACTTGCTATCTATTCAACGGATAAATTCAATACTATAACGAAAGCAATGCTGACCAAAGAAGGCCAGTTAAAGAACTCTACTTGGGTGCTCGAAACGATAGGTAAAGAATTTGATTCTTTTCATAACAGCGTGTTTGAGTCGGTGGATGATGCTATTGATGAGGTCCAAGGCCTTTACTTGGAAAGCAAGGATGTTCTCAGAAAATTAGAGTGCATTGCTCAACATCGAAAGACCATTATAGCTCTGCCACAGAAAATGGCAGAGGGTGACGTTGACGCAATACAAGTATTCATAGATACCGTTTTAATGGAATTCGACCCTGAATGGGCTAAGGAAATTAAAGGACATGAGAACTTTCCGAAAGCCATGGCTATTATCGAAGATCACGATACGGTTCTTTCTTATGTAACTTATCTTTCTTTAATGCTTGAAGCTATCCCACCTAATTTCTATTCGTATTACGGTGGCAAAGCTGGGGCATATCTGTTGTTGGAGTTAATTCTAACCGTTGTATTGGCGATATGTACCGCCGGTGTGGGTGCTGCTGCTCGTATTTCAACTCTTGTCGCTAGGTTTGCTGGTGGGGCTAAGAAAATCAAAGGTATAAAAAACTCAGCGAAAGCACTGGACTCATTTATTAAAACCTTAGAAAGCTTGATCGATGTACTTAGTGACTATCAAGAGTTGGCTGACAAATTGGTTAAACGACCTCTTGGAAAATTTAAAGGAAAACCAGTCACAACAATGACTGCGAAAAAGAAAGCGGTAAAGCGTGACGCTACTTGTAGGCTTTGTCATTCAGATAAACATAAAACACCGCGCTACAAGCGTGGAGAATTAGATTACATCTAGGTAAACGTATGGGATATAGGGAAAACTTGTTGAATGCCATTGAGGGGGATCATGATCACCCTTTAAATTGTGGTGTTCCGATGCAAATACATCATTTATTATCTAAAAAAGGTGCGATTGAATCAGGGAATAAGTCAATTCTTGAGTCATATGGTTATGTTATTAATGAAATAGGTAATTTGGTTGCATTACCATCTACTTTTGCTGGTGCGTGCCATTTAGAAGTTCAATTACATCGAGGTAATCATATTTCATTTTCAAATAGTGACGATGATGACGAACCCTACCATGACTACGTGCAAAAGTTGATGGTAAAAACACTCAAAAAGATAGAAAAAGAATGTGAAGAGGGTAGCGCAAAAAAGTCCAGTCTAGAATGAACAGCAAGAGTAAAGTGTTATTATCAGACATAAAATCATTCCGAATTAGATTAACTAGAGTTCACAAATACTTTAAAAATGGGAATTGTGGTTGCAACGGACTTGGAACCAAAATTGACAAATTTAGTATCGATGATTTGGCTAAATCAGAAAACAAAGATGATAATATTTGTAATCGAAATCATTCAGAATTTACTCGCTATAAAAAGAGAGTTTATACATTAGAGGTAGGTAGGTAGCGTGAACTATAACAACGAATATTACGTAATGACTCCCAACTTTGACATGGTAGGGTTTAAAGTGATTCCAACAGAATCAACAGCTTTAAGACGGTTTCATTATCGAAAACAAATTTACGGTGAGCCAGCTCTGCGTTTTTATAGTAAAGGTAATAAGATTATTGATAATACAATGCCTATGCTGTTTTGCACTCCCAGTGTCATAATATCTGAATCATTAAAAGAGTTAATTGATGACAACATTTACGGAGGGAGTTTATACCCCGTTATAATAAATGACGAATGTGATAATTACTTTTTGATTAACATCTATGAAGAGTTAGATTGTTGGGATAGAAGTAAATCAACCTACGAACAACAGGATCCTGATGAAGATCCCCACGTTATTAACTATCATTTGGACGTCGACGTTTTAGATAAAATAAAAGAGTCAGAACGGTTAATATTTAAAATGGGGGGGGATGACTTATCTCCTTTCATTGTTCATGAAAAAATAAAAAGAAAAATAGAAAAAAAAGTACCTTACGTAAATTTCTTTTCATTAGAAACATATCAACTTGGCGATGAGTATTAATTATTAATTCGAAAATAATCTTTTTATTCATATGTTTAGAGAGCGCCCGGGGCGCTTTTCATCTAGTTTGTGTTGCAATTTTCGAGTTAATCGAACAAAACGCCTTCTGATGTTTGCTTAACAACAGTCGGTAAACCTGTTGTTCCTATCCCTTATGGCAATAATGCAAAGTCCGCTGATTTAGCAGGCGGCACCATTACCGTTTCTATGGATGGTGGTAACAGCATTGCTATCAAAGGAAGTAAATTCAGTGCCAGTACTGGCGATGCCGGTGGTGATAAAAAGGGTGTCTCAT
>NZ_JBGONU010000108.1:0-3755 GCF_041439295.1 Vibrio sp. 1F253
GTGCTACTTTTAAGCACCTTAGATCTTCAACAACATGCTCTGTAAACGTTAAGTCTGTTCGGTCTATATTGATAATTGGGCAAAAATAACCAAGTGGGTGACAGGCAGTAAACATATAAAACTATTATCATTTCAGCTTGATTTATATAAAACAGACCCCATATCTTATATCGTTAGAATACTCTAGCGAAATAACTTGGAAAAAAACAATGTCAAAATCTCCTATTGGTACAACAGCAAAAACAGGTGAAAAATGCCCTGAAAGCGGAGTGTGGAAGTCAATGGATTCTCCATCAACAACAGCTCCAATCGCAGAACATAATACAATGCCGCCACACAACCAAAAAGCAGTAACGTGGAAGCTTACTCAATACGCATAAAAAATTATTTTTTGGTCATGTGTCATTTTCACATGACCAATTATCAAGAAGATAAAATGAACCATAAAAAATGCAGAAAATAAAAGATATTCTTACGATCCTAACACTACTGTCTATGCTCTTCTCTGGCTCCTATTACATACTAGATAACATATATACAGGAAACCTATATAGCATTGATAAGATATTAGATTTAAACAGCTCTTACGCTCTTCAGGTCATAGAAATGCAAGACAACGTAAATACAAAGCTAATATCAATAGAAAAAAGATTAACTATATTGGAAAAAAACAACACAACACTACAAACAGAAAAATAAATCCCCCTCAAAGTTCTGTTTGTTCAAGGTGCACTAAGTGAACATTATGTACATTATGTTCAATGGCTCACTTAGCTATCGAAAACACCCACCTCACGCACTCAAACGCCCATAGGCGCGTTTTAAAGCAATCACTTCGCTCTACTGCCCCATAAATCGGGCTGTAAGTTTGTGACGCTTCCAGAGCGATTTACAGGGCAATAAAACCGCCATCCGTTTCAACCAAAACAAATAGCCAAATGCCTATTTGTTACAAACTCATTCCACGATCACCAATTTCTCGATCTCGACTCATCATCTGTTCGTGTTGTAGCGCTTTTCCAACCGCTGGAGCTGAGCGTTCAAGCTCTGCACTTGCTCGGTCAAGTGACTCACGCTCAAGTGCAATTTTTTGTTCTCCAACGAAGTAGCATCGAACATTTTCACCAATCCGTTGTAGGCCGTCACAAAGTCTTGATGTCGCTTCTCGTGCTCTTTCTCTAAGTCCTCGAACGCGCTCAATAGCTGAGTCTCTAATTCCGTCATCACTTAATACCCCTCTGGAATAAACATCGGACGTTGGTCGGACTTTCTCGTCCAATTCGACGTTCCTTCCGCTTGTGCTAGGCACAAGCGTTCCCCGCACCGGCTGAGTTGAAGATTTCCGCCCTGGCTCTCGAGTTCCGCTATCCGATCTTTCTGCTGACTGATGGTCACCCAATTGTCCGTGATCAGCGTGCCCTGATACCAAATCACGCCCCATGACACCAAAATCACCGACACCACGAACGCGATCCCCCATAACCAACTGGGGATAATTAACCTTTTCAGGCTCGAAGTCTGGTCGTCGATGACGTTGCTGATTTCGATCTCGCTGTCTTTCAAAGCCCTCACGATATGTTGTTCGTGCTTCGAAAATTCGCTCTTGAGCGAGCGCTCGATATCGTTCGCTTGCTCTTTGGATTTCGTCTCGAAGTCCGAGGCCAAATCTAAAATCTTTTTCATAAATCAGTCCTTTCAATCGAAGATTCTTACCACCTTCTGGATTGGCAATACTCAAACTATTCTTAGTTTCTCGGGCAATGGTGAAACCGGCTTTTTCGAGACAATCCTTCACATCATCACGATTTCGAATCTCGCCATTTCCCGCTTGTGTTAAAAGCCCACGAGTGATCATTTCAACCGCCAATTTTTTTGAATGAGGCAAAGTATTCGCGGTCACCAGCTCTTGTTTATTCGCTGGGTCATTCGGATCTTTTAATTTCAAAAATTCATTTTGGAGGGTTTGCCACGCATTAATTCGAGGCCGATCGACACGGTCAAAATACGGTTGGAGCCGTCGACCACTTAAAAGCTCTATATTCGGTACCACAAAATTTAACTCTAATCGGCCTTTGTCTCGATGCTCGACCCAAAGACAAGCAAACTGATCTTTGTCCAGACCAGGGAGTAATGCCGATTCAAACGACGACATTAATTTATCTTTAGCTTCTCGAGGTAAATCAGATTCAGCAAAAGAAAGAACCCCACTCGTATATTTTTTTGCATATGGACTCGAATCGATGAGGGCAATAATCGT
The DNA here is from genome assembly GCF_041439295.1 of Vibrio sp. 1F253. Classification (NCBI taxonomy): domain Bacteria; kingdom Pseudomonadati; phylum Pseudomonadota; class Gammaproteobacteria; order Vibrionales; family Vibrionaceae; genus Vibrio; species Vibrio sp. 1F253. Next base: position 2,258 of record NZ_JBGONU010000108.1, read on the forward strand.
ACTCGGGTCACCACGATCTAACGTGGCCCCGTCACGTTCTCCGTCTTTGCCTAATAGATATTCAACAGGACCGGAGCCACAACCGGTTCCACGAGAGTGAATTTTGACAATCATGAATGCTCATCCTGCAGATCTCGTATGGCTTGTTCAATCGCCCCCAATGCTGTGATGACTTTGAGTCGATCCACTGTTTTCCAATCATCAGAATTCGTCGCCCTGGCTATCTGATTTAAGTTATTACCAATACCGGCTAATTGACGAAGCAAAGCAGGATCACAAGGTGGCGCTTTAAATCGTGACGCTTCCTTTTCTCCCAAGCACACATCACGCATCCATTCCGCTAATCGTGCCTTAGTATTTCGACGCTGCAACGCAGAATACTCGTCATCATGCACTCGGATTTTTATCTCTTTCTGTCTTAATTTCATAATGGCCTCGGGCGATGATTCGAACCGAAGGGCCGGATTATCGCTCGTGGTCTTCGGGGGTCTCGGGGGCGAAGCCCCTGTGCCAGTCACTGTGAACCCGTCAGGAGCGAAGCGAATAAAGGGGACGCTGTGTATACTGGCTTTAAAAGCTTAATACGAATGTACTACAGGGAAATAAGATAACTATCTCTGTTTTAATCAAAATAAAAAGAATGGAAGACAGGTCAAAATGTCGCAGAAAAGGAAAAAGAAAAGGCCAATTAAGACAGGGACACCCTCGGATTGAAAAGCACCAGGATAAGGAGGTCGCAAAGCTCCAACTCAAGCCCTTTCGGCTACGCCGAACCCCTATCTCGAAACCATTAAAATGGATGAAACATCAGGGGTCATTTATCGTTTAACCTTGGGGTTTTCTCTCCCTTTCGGGCTGCCCTACGCTGTGCCTTTAGTGCTCTAAGGTCATTTGCAGACTCTTAAAACATCCTCCTCAGTGGCACACACTAAACCGTATTATCATTTGGCCTTACTCAATGCCTAGCAGCTGTAGCATCGTGACCTATTACGTCATTTCGGGTTCAGTTCGTTCGCTGGCTATCTCAGGAAATCCTTGGTCGATAGCGGGATGACATACCTATCCAAAACATCTTGAATCCAAATAGGTCAGGGAATACTTGAAGTGCTTGCATGATATAGCTATCATGAAAGGACTTAACGGGGCTGAATTCGTTTAAGTATTCCGAAATAAACCACCTTGCCGGGTGGTTTTTTCACATCTGGGCATTAGGTTACGACCAAATTCCAAAGATCGCAACGATCTCTTTATCAGTTAATTGAAGATCAAAAAAAAACCTTCAATTATGAAGGCCTTTTTTTTATCATTCTGTATTATCTGGCGTTTTATATATCTCAAAAAGTGAAAGGCATTTTCTTCCTGATATTTTTGGTCTGAGACCAAAAATATCTCCAAAATCCGACATTGTCTGTTTTCACTCAACATCCTTATCTAAAGAAAATAGTGCTACTTTTAAGCACCTTAGATCTTCAACAACATGCTCTGTAAACGTTAAGTC
>NZ_JBGONU010000109.1:0-3524 GCF_041439295.1 Vibrio sp. 1F253
AGCGGATTGCAAATCCGTGGACCTCGGTTCGACTCCGGGAGGCGCCTCCATCATTCAGAAAAACCAGCCCTAGTGGTTGGTTTTTTCGTTTCTGGCACTTTGCTTCTTGTTTCTTCGTCCTTACCTCTTCATTTCTCCCTTTGATATTTGCTAAGCCCAACGCCGTTTTGGTGGAATCCTAAGTTGAACCTTTGTTGATAGACCGCTAAATAAATCAAAGTCACAATTAACCATAATGCTCAATTTGTTTCATTGTTTTATGGGATAACTCTAATTAAAACATGTGTATGAGTGATAGTGTCCCTCTTTATATTTCTTTAATTATTCTATAAGAGGTTCTTAAATATGCAATTTAGTCTAAAGAGAAAAATGGTTTTCTCTGTAGTTTTGGCGATTGCTGTTACATCTGCCATTCTTCTTTTCATGGGTTATAAGACTTTTCAAACAAACAGCTGGCAAGCAATAGAAAGTGAAAGTCGTAATACACTTCAAGCCCATGCAAAGGGCATCAGTGACTGGTTTTACGATAAGAAACAAGCAGTACATGGGCTTAAACAACAAGTACAGCTTAACCCTTCAATAGATATCGTTCCTCATTTACGTCAAACCTTGGTATCTGGTGGGTTTGGATTGAGTTATTACGGTAACAAAGAAGGTGAGATGTTCCGTCATGATCCTTCATTGAATAAAGCGGGGTATGACCCAAGAGTTCGAGGTTGGTATAAACAAACCTTAGCTGAGAACCGCGCAGTAACAACCAAGCCTTACGTGAGTGTAACCATGCAAACCTTAGTGGTGACATTGACCGATCCTGTGACCGAGAATGGATCGATCATAGGTGTTGTGGCATCTAACCTTGCGTTAGACAAGCTAATTGAAGATGTGTTGGCTATTCAGGTTCCAGGTAATGGACGAGCGATCCTAATTGATAAGCAAGGCACGGTCGTTGCTCATAAGAATAAAGATTTCATCCTTAAGCAAGTCAAAGAGATAGCACCTGAATTAAGTGTTTCTGGATTAAACAGTGCTGCACAAAACTTAACGACAATTTTTACACAAGTTGATGGTGATGAGCGCGTCATCATGGCTGAGCCTATTAAAGGCACCGACTGGCTACTTGTGATTGAAATGGATAAAGACGTACTAGAGCAGCCGTTGTTCGATATGTTGATTAGCCAAATCACCACAGGTTTGATTGTATTGATCGTTATGGCTGCAGCAACCTCATGGTTTGTGGCTCGTCAATTAGTTGAACTGGGTCGAGTGAGTGAAGCATTAGCTGATATTGCGGAAGGGGAAGGTGATTTAACACAGCGCCTTCAAGTGTCGAGTAAAGATGAAGTAGGGCAACTTGCCGACAAGTTTAATGTGTTCGTAGATAGACTTCATGCAATGATGAAAAACGTGACTGATGTTTCGACGGCAATGAATAACGGAGCTGAACACGCCAACAGCAGCGCATTAAAACGCAGCGATAGCGTCAGCAGACAGCAAGACGAGATCACAATGGTTGCAACAGCTGTGACAGAAATGGCGACAGCAACAGCAGAAATTGCTACGAATGCTGATAGTACGGCCAAAAGTGCGACTCACTCTGTTGAGTTGAGCGAACAAGGCTTCCAACAGATGGCTAAAAGCCAATCATCGATCAATGAGCTTGCAACAGAGCTAACAAGCGCTGTGTCTATCATCAGCGAGCTTGAAGAGCATGGTCAACAAATCGCGTCTATCTTGGCGACGATTCGCGAAATAGCGGAGCAAACTAACTTACTTGCACTCAATGCGGCAATTGAAGCAGCAAGGGCAGGCGAACAAGGTCGAGGCTTTGCAGTGGTTGCCGATGAGGTTCGAGTGCTTTCACAACGAACTCATGCTTCAACAGAAGAGATCGAAGACAAGATCAAGCGCTTACAACAAGCGACTAGTGGTGCCGTTAAAGTGATGACACAAAGCCACGATATGGCGAAAACAAGCGTACATGACGTGGATATGGCGGGAGAGAGCTTGGCTCAAATACGTGAGGCAATTCAGATGATCAGCGATATGGCAACTCAGATAGCTTCTGCTGCTGAAGAGCAGTCACTGGTTACCGCTGAAATCAATGCGAATACCGAATCTGTTCGTGAAGTGAGTGATGTGATGGCAGTTGATGCGACCGATGCGGTTTCACAAGCCGATCAGCTAAGTCATTTAGCGAGTGACTTGAAACAAGAGCTGTCACGATTCAAGCTTTAAGTTCAGGCTAATATTAGCTTAAGCACAAAGATCAATTAGAAACTAGAAAGAGCACTGGCTGTTAAAGCGTGTGCTCTTTTTTATTTATAGAGCATGCTCAATGTTTGTCAAAGAAGTCTTTGTTACGAATATACTTACTCATTAGGTGATAAGAGAAAGGCCGGATTAACCAACTGAATATTGATCGCCCGAGGCGTATTAACGTCGGTGTGTTTTCGTAAATCCTGCCGTTATAGAGCCAAAGTACTTTGCCTACATGCCAATACAACAGCGGTACGGGCGGCATGAAGGTGACAATATCGATTTCGCAACAGATACGGTAGGTTTTCTTGCTCAAGCGGTAGTTCTTTTTGAAACTCCAATCACCGACCGCGGGCTGTCCAAACGTGACGATTCGTTTAATACAACCTGGGTGTTTTTGGTCCAAGTAATCAGCGAATACACAACCAATAGAGCCACCAGAAGAGTGGCCAGTAATCGATATTCTTTTGCCTTGTTCCAATAGAGGAATTAAAGTGGTTTCCAAGCGTTCAATGACAGTTTGTCCCAGTTTATCTTCATTACGGCTTGGTTGGCTTCCTTGAAACATGAGATGGTAGAACCCGGCATGTACACGATAGTTCAGCCCAATCCTTTTACAGCTTCTTGTCCATAGAGCAAAAGTGAGTAGCCAGTCAGAAACGCTGTGTGACCCCTTGATAACCACGACGACTTCATCTTTGTCGCTGCTCCATAAGACTCGAATCATGGTTTTGCCAAACTGATTCTTTATGATGCGCTGTCCATTAGGGTCAAAACCGTAACGAGTTTGTTTAAAAACTCTAGGGTAGGCGAGGTTGCAGAGCACAGCGTAGCGTTCATATTGGTATCGTTTTAGTGGCTTCACGTTGTCATTTCGTAATAGTCGTTACTTAAAACTCTAGCCTTTGAATGTGAAAAGCACATGAAAACTAAGTCGTGTTTCTCTAATTCAATGGAATTGACAGTATTTTGTGAGTCTGAAAATGGGAATTCGGCCTTTGAATTCCAACTCAAACTCAAAGTCTACGAATAAGAACCGTACAAGCTGCACTAAATTCATTCGTTTGAGTTCGATAATTAATCACTTGAATTGAAAGATAAAATTTACTGTTGACGAATTTTTTCTATCCGTTAAAGTACACCTCGTTCTCACGGCTTAGGTCGCAGAGAGATGGTGTTTTACTCTTCGGTAATCAGCATCGCATGATTGCGTTGCCCTGGTGGTGGAATTGGTAGACACAAGGGATTTAAAATCCCTCGGCGTTCGC
>NZ_JBGONU010000110.1:0-3416 GCF_041439295.1 Vibrio sp. 1F253
GGTTCACTCGTTAAGCGGTGAACAGCGCTTCATACGACTTCACGTCGCACGCCCCTTTTTGTGTTAATGAAAGTAAACCTCATCTGCAACACTTCGAAATTATTCGTTAGTTTTTCTAATGGAAACTCTGATGCGGGTAGGAGTAGTAATATGTCTTACCTCGTTTTCCCGAAATGGAGTTGAGTTCGCTTTAGTCAACATTTACACAAACAGATTTTTATGTAGTTTGTTTATCAGCTAGTTATATGGATAATCACGAAAACTTAGCTCTCTAGTTCGAAAATCTTTGAAGCATATTATTTGAGGGCCAGATACGGAAAAGGGTTAAATAAATATGGAAATCACTATCGCATCTCTTGCTCTTCTGGTGTCTGCCATCACGTTTTTTTTGCAGAGACAGCACAATCGCAAATCTCTTGAGCCGATACTAAACACCTTTTTACATCACGGAGAAGACAATAACAAAGGTGAACTAATTCTATATTTGGATAATCATGGCCTTGGCCCTTGCTTCATTACTAATACGAGGCTTTATCTTGGTGGGAATAGTTACGAGATTGTTGAGCTTAACGATTATGAAAATGCATTTTTCAAAGAGGTTTTTTTCTGTCAGGTTAAAAGCAAAGCTACTGTAAGGGTCATTAGGCCATTGGAGCGTATTGAATTAATCAGATTGGAAGTCGAAAATGTACAGTAAGCGGTTAGACAACTAGAAATCTTGGAGGCAGATTTTCGTGTCGATGGGTTAAGCCATTACCAACAACATACATGGTGTGATAAAGACGGTGCGCAAAGCGACGGAGATTACCCTGCTAAGATGAGGGGGCAAGCCTTTGCTAGAAAGTTCGTGACTCAATCACAAGAAGTCTACAAGTTTGCAATAGGATTCTTCTCAATTATTTTTAATGAGTTCCAACGAGCAATATCTAAACGAGACTAGTTGAATTTGAGCCACTGAGTTTATGGTGTAAGTTAAATTCCTCATCCCAGAGTTTAACTTGCTCAAGAGCAAATACTTACGCGGTCATTCTGTGTGTCAGGACAATCGATTCTGACACTCTTATGCCCTAAACCTTCTTACGACGGGTTGACCGTATACTTCTACTTAGCGTCATTTGACTGACTTTTCCTCATGCCAGTAGAATGTCTAGCTTTTTCAGGCCTTGCCTATACCTCAATATTAGACTTAACGAAGGTGAACTATCTGGCTCTAGTTCATCAAGAATTTAAAATGATAGAGAAATTAAAGACCTAGCGGTAACCCCTAGGTCTCAACGGACAATAAACAGTGTTTAGATTGATTTGGAGATCAAGTCAGCTTTCAGTAGCCCACCTTTAGTCAATAATTTAGGTGAAAAATTGGGGTTTCTACGCTGTTTAAATGCGGCTAGAATTTTCTGTAATCCCTCAGCTTCTAGTAAAGAAATGTTTATCTCTGTATCCATATCAGCTGCATCAACAAAGTCATCAGAAAATGCAGGTGCAACAATAAGTACTTGAGCGACCCGATGCCCGTTGGCTTCACAGCGCTTAACATATGCTTTAACTTGTCTAGACGTTGAAGAGTATTTGGAAAATTGTCCATTCTTAAATGACTTTGCTTCACCAACGATAACATCATCATTTTCTAACGAAATGATGATGTCAGCCTTGTCTTTAGCTGTGTTGATATCTTTTCTCAAATCCTCATCAACAGTCATGCCTAGTTGCTCTAGAATCGAACGAGTCGCCTCCTCAAATTTCACACCGATATCTGCTTCTTTGATATCAATACCTGCTGATTGAAGTCCTTGAAGGTCACGACAGGCCAAAAGATGATAGTTTTCGATGAGTCGATCATTGGCACTGGCAAAGCTCTCGATAATTTGGCTTCTAGGGTTGCCACGTCGAGGCAAATTCATATCATTGCGGATAGTCTTAATTTCATCATTACTATAGAGATAAAGGATATCCAATGGTGTGATACTTAGTGCTTTGAGGCGTTCAGGGTCGAGCGTCTCTTTGTTCTCAATTTCGAAGTCTGCTCGAATCCTATCTTCAACATTTAATTCGTTTTGAGACAGTGCTTCGAGTAGTTCTTTATAGCCACTTACACTAAGTACGTTAAACTCTTCTTCTTCTGACGACCTTAGGTGTTCAATTAAAACATCAATGCGGTCTTGTAGCCTTGTCCCTATTCTTGAAATATCGAGGTCCATATCTTCAATGAGTTGCTTGATTCGTTCTTTTCTCTGATTTTGAGTGGCATCTTCAGCGTGAAGATCTGTCATTAAAATACTTCTGATTGATAAGCCAGAGTGCGAAATTGTGGTTATTTTGTCTTGTCTTTCAATGCCACGAATTTTGTAGCCGTGGTTTTTGAGTATATTGGAAAGATCAGCATCAGAAAGTGACCTTAGAATGCGAAGGACATATTTATCATGCAGCTCTTTGCCAAGAACGTCATGAAGAGATTCGATAACTTCATCGGCAATCATAATTTCAGAGCGACGGCGGTTGATAAGGATGACACCGTTTTCTCGAAGGTACTCTAATGCACTTTCAATACCTAGTTCTGGAATTGGGTCGACAGAGTGTTCAATCGCATGAATTTCCTCTCTTGAAAGCGCTAGACGTTCAGCTAAGACATTTAAGATGCTTCGTTCATCTTCAGATATCTTTGCGGTGCGATTAGACCTTAAATCGTTGTTAAATGCTGTTTTCATGCACTCACGGTATATATCTAGGCGATTCAATCGCTCAAAGTCGCTTGAGTCATTTTCTTCAATCTCTTTGATGAGGCTTTGGCTTAGCTCATCAATTTCGGTATATTCTTTGGCATAAAGATTTTCAATCCAAGGAATGGTAGCAATGCAATTCCCATCTCTGACTAGGATATTGATAAGTAAAGACACTTGAGGTCCGCCGATAGCGATTTGTTCTTTTAGGTGCTTTTGGAAAAGAGTCTGAATTAGACTAAATAATTGCGTGATTTCATTGCCTGATGCTGCTTTAAGTTGGCCATCGATTTTCTCGAGTTGTTTGGTTAAATCAGAATCTCCTTTGCTGTCTTGGCATAGCTTATCGATGCAATTTACAAACTTTGATCGCTCGACTTGATTTGTGTGGTTAAGAACCAAATTTAACTTCATGAGAATGTCCTACTGAAATACGTAAAGTAATCGGTGAATGATAACTCCGCGTTTTTATTAGGTATATTAATCAATATCAATCTGTTAACTATGTCACTGGTTTGATATAAGAAACAGGTAAATCTCCAAAGCAACTTACACAATCAATACTGAACTGTAAGAAAAGCGCTATTAAGCTGTCCAGATATGTGCCAATACGATCAACGTGAACATGACAGCTAGAACGTTTGTGCCCCATTATAAGGTAGACCTTTTACTCATTCACACCTTGTTAATGTGTGTTTC
>NZ_JBGONU010000111.1:0-3387 GCF_041439295.1 Vibrio sp. 1F253
TGATTAAATTCCATCTCTTGTTGAGGTGAATATTCTTTTGGCTCAAAGTGGTCGAGTGATTGGCTGTCGGTTTCTTTTTTCTCATTATAGTTGAGGGTGTCTAATTCGCTCTCTTGATGAGAAGTGTGCGTCTCATTTAATTCAATGTTATGTGCGCTGTTATCTCGCTCTAATTTGTTAATGCACGATTTAATGTCCTCTTTAAGATTATCGTCTGACATGAATTGAATGTCTCGTCCATTAAAGTTCTCGACGATTTTCTCAATGTTGTTCGGGTTTAAATCGTGGTTGCCGTGATTTAATACAATAATGATGTTCTGTCTCAGTTCATCGGTGGAGATGTTTTGAATGTCGTTCTTATGATTGACATTGATAATGTCAATCTGTCCTTGGGTTTGGTCTCGAATTAGAAACGATTGTTCAATCGATGTGCTGATGATGGTGGTGTTTAAATTCTCCCCTTGATGGAATCTTGTTAATTGTTTGGATTTCGTCCCTAGGGTTCTTGGGTTAATGTCTAGGGAGGTATCTTTATTTCCTTGAGTGTCTAAATAGGTCACTTCAATGGCTTTGGTTTCGCCTTCTTTATTGTGGATGTTGGTTAGCATTGCAGGGTGAAGGGACCTATCTTCGGATGAATAGACCACAGAGTGGAATTTTACATGGTTGTTTTCGATGTTATTGACACCGAGCTTGTTTAAGTACGTTTGGGCGAGCGTGTTATCAATAGGTAAGCTTTGATTTATATAATCTTTAGCTCTTTCTTCAAACTTCGCAATATGCCTAGGTGTGGTGTTGAGTAATTTTTCGTGCTTACTGTTTTCCTCCAATTGATATTTGTCCGGTTCGTTTAGCATCTTGTTCGCTTCATTCATCGCTGCTTTATAGCCCATTTCCTTATGACTCATTATAAGGTTAATCAATGCGCCTTTTTCGCCTGTGGTGTAGTCTTTAAAATACCCACGATGTTCTCCAGTTAGGGTCACTTTAATCGCGGAAGGACCTATGCCAAAGGTTAAATAATCACGGTCTGATTTGGATTGGTTCGGCTTGCCTAATAACTGAACGACAAGGCTTTCTGTGTATTTTGGTAGCTGCGTCTTGATGTGCTCCTTAAATAGGGCGTAGTCAAAGTCACCGCTTTTATTTTGGAACCGAACGTCTTCGTGAGGGAGGGCATTACGGTTAAAGTAGATGGTGTCTTTAGGGGGCGTTTGGTTGAGGGTTTCTATCGCACTGGCTTTATGGCTTTCTTTAGAGAGCCAGCTTTTGACCAGTTGTTTGGTGTTGTCGGTATAGAGTCGAATGTGCTGGCTGGCACGGGTCACATCGATACCGGCGCGTCTTAAATTGGTCAGCGCGCCTTTGCTTTGAATGGCGCTAATGACGTGTTGATGAGTGGACCCTTGCGCCATGTCTGCGGTTCGACTGTAAGCGTAGTCCCAGTGCCCATCTTTAAGCGCCTTAGGGTTAATGTTGAGTGTTTGTCCAGCTTTAGATTGAGCGATAACACTGCCTGGTTCTGCTTGCGTGATGCGGTATTCCACGTTGGCTTTGATACCGCGGTCTTTATCGATAAAGCGCGTGATGATTTTATCGCCCGTTGAGAGTGGTTTTTCTGACGTAGAGAACAGCGTGGTGAAGCTGTGGTCACGGTTACGCGGTAAGAACGGCCTAGTTTTACCTGTCGCCGCGTCTTGAAGTGTCACCATGCCATGCTCTGAATCCACGTGAGTGATTGTCGCGTACTCACCGGGCCTGGTGCTCAGTACTAAGCCTTTTTGATAGGGCATCATGGTGGTGAGTTCTTCTCCGGTTGCCCCGATAGAGCGCAGTCTGGTTGCAATGATATTTTCTTTGCCAAGGTCATTATTTTTCATTAACCCGACACGGATGTATTCGGTGATGGTGTCACGCTCCTTGTTGGTGTAAGCGATGATAAGCGTGTTTTCTCTGGTTTCTGGGGTGCGCTCTAAATAGTCTTTGGCGACCACATAGGGCAGCTTCTCTGTGGCGGTGAGCTGCGCTCTGCGTCGGTCTTTGTCGTTTTCATCCAGCGTAGAAATGACATGCTGGCTGTTGCCCTGGGTATCAGGGGTTTGCTGCTGGAGTTTGTCTAGGGCGCTGAGCGGCTGTTTATCAATGGTGTTTTGCTGTGCATTGTGCAAGGTGTCATTTTGTGGACGTACCATATCGGTCATGTAAGCGGTATCGATGCGGCCTTGGCTTATGGCCAGCTCAAAGGGTTTACCGGCACTGAGTGATAAAAGCTGCTCTTTATCGCCCAATTTGGCTGTTTTGGACTGACTGTCATTGACCAGCTTTGTGAACTCATCGGCTTGCTTGTTGCTGACCATGGAGCTTTCATCGAGGAAGAACAAGGTGTGTTGATAGTCACTGGCTTCTCGATTGCCTTGTCGAATGTCAGAGAGCAAGCTTTCCAGGGTTTGCGCTTTCACGCCTTTGCTTTCGAGCTCTGCTACCGCTGCGTGAGTGGGCGCAAGACCGATGACGCTTTGCTCTGGCTGCTGGCTGGCTTCTTTGACTAACTGGATAAGTTCAATATTGGATTCAAGCATGGTGGACTTACCTGTACCGGCTAACCCTTGGATGGCCACAAAGTTGTCCTTGGTGGTTGAGATAAGGGTGATGGCGTCCTTTTGCCCCTGGGTTAAGCGAGGCTTGGTATCGAAAAAGTCTTGCACCTGCTTAGGCGTTGCAAAAGGTTGATGTTGGCCTTTACCATCATCGATGTTTTGTAAGATGCGCTTTTCAGTCTCCAGCGCGGCTTGCGTCGTCCAGCGTGTGCCGTCACTGTACTCTGCAGAGAGGGTGTTGCTGCGTTTAGTCAGCTCTGTTTCAACCTGCTCTTTGGTAATAGAGCCTCCGGCTTCTTCAAAGGCGTAACGCACCGCTTCCACTACTAAGGCTTTTTGGCTAAAAGCCGCTTCTCGCTCTGAGAGGTGGTTCAGGGCAAAGCTGACCGCTTTTTCGATGAGTGGGGCGTTTTGCGCTTTGGCTAGTGCTGACAGTGCCTGACTGACATCCTGCTTTAGCAAATCTTGGGTGGCGTCGTTTAGGTAGCGGTCGTTGACGTTTTGCGTCTGCAGTACACGCTCAATGGCTGACGGGGAGACCTGCTCTTTTTCAAGTGCGCTTTGGGCTTTGTCTGGTTTGTCGGTGAAGATATCAAGGCGCTCTGTTTTTTCAGTCAGGTCGTTTATCAGGGGCTTAGATAGGGTAAATGCTTTGCCTGACAGTAAAGTATGGGCTTTTGGCTCAATATGGTGGGCGCCGTGAACGTAGTCGTATTGCAGCGGCGCGTCTTTTAGGCTCTCTAAGTTGACGCGCTGCGTTTCCCCTTTGCTCTCAAGCGTGAGGCTTTCT
>NZ_JBGONU010000112.1:0-3271 GCF_041439295.1 Vibrio sp. 1F253
GTAAATCATATTTATAGAATGCGAAGGAGTATTTACTCTAAACGGTTTTGGGGCATTTCTGAGGTAGAACGTACCACGGGTAAAAATTCAGCCTAGGAAGGCTTTGGACAGAAATGAGCTATAGCTTCAGCTAAATTAGCAATTCATGGATAACTAATAGTATGGGAAGTAGCTAAGTTTAATGCCCCTGTTTTGATAGTGCAGGTGACGTCCATTACTACCAACGATGATGCTCAACATAATCATCGAATAAATGTATTGCTTTTGTTAATCATCTATTTTAATTTAAAAAATGACGCTAATAACTACTTCCACTCAAACTCTATGTTGTTGCTGTAAATACCTTATTTACGGCCGTTTTCGTGTAGCTATTACGTAGCAAACCTATCGCACTATTACCTAGGCCGTTGATGTTTTCATCCACGGCCTTTTTGTATTTATAAGGATATGATTTATGGCCCAACCGACACTCCAGCTCTTTAATACCCTTAATAGAACACTGAGTCCGTTTTATACGATTCAACCCCGTAAGGTTGGCCTTTATGCATGTGGCCCAACCGTTTATGACTATGCACATGTCGGTAATCTACGTACCTATTTGTTCGTTGACGTCCTAAAACGCGTACTACAGATCAATGGGTATCAAGTCAATCATGTCATGAACATAACCGATGTCGGACATCTAGTATCAGATGGTGACACTGGAGAAGACAAGATGGAGAAAGGTGCACGCAAACAAGAAAAATCAGCTTGGGATATTGCTACTTTTTTTGAAGACGCATTTTTTACTGATCTTGAAAGGCTTAACATTCTCAAACCTTCTATCACTTGCCGAGCAACTGATCATATTCAAGAGCAGATTTCGTTTATTCAGTCACTCGAAGCTAAAGGCTATACCTATCAAACCAGTGATGGTATTTATTTTGATACAGAGAAGTTACCCGACTACGGAAAGCTTGCGCGATTAGATAAGGAAGGTTTGGAAGCTGGCATTCGCGTTGATATGGCGGAGAAAAAGCATCCTACAGATTTTGCACTATGGAAATTCACTGGCGAACAGAAACGGCAAATGGAGTGGACAAGTCCATGGGGAAATGGCTTCCCAGGGTGGCATATTGAATGTTCAGCGATGGCAGAGAAGTACTTGGGAGAAACCTTCGATATACATATCGGTGGTGAAGATCACATTCCTATACACCACACCAATGAAATTGCACAATGCCAAGCTAAAAACGGACATGTACAAGCAAACTTTTGGTTGCATGGTTACTTCTTAAATATTAACAATGAGAAAATATCTAAGTCGGGTTCTACACTGCGTTTAGAAAGCCTAATCGACAAAGGTTATGATCCTTTAGCTTATCGTTATTTAACCTTAACCAGTCACTATCGTAGCCAGCTCAGTTTTACTTGGGAAGGGTTGAATGGCGCACAAAAGGCACTGCGTAGATTAAGAAAGAAAATCACTGATATGCCTGACGGTGGTAACGTTGACAACCAGTTCAAAGCTGAATTTCTTGCACGTATCAACCGTGATTTAAATATGCCGCAAGCACTCGCCTTATTATGGGAGGTCACTGATAGTTCCATAGAGCCTGCCAATAAAAAAGCGACACTACTTTATTTTGATCAAGTATTTGGCCTTAACCTTGATAAGGTTGAACAGTTAACAATCCCCAAACAAGTTCAACAGCTCGCTGAACAACGTCAATGTTTGAAACAACAGGGGCGATATGATGAAGCAGACACAATCCGAGAGCAAATTCGAGCTTTGGGATATCAAGTTAACGATAGTACTAATCAATCGAGTGTAACCAAGTTACTTTAATTAAAATCACCCGTTTTACCGAATAAGAGGTTAGCAATCGCCTCTTATTTCTGGGTTATGGGCTGGTTTGAGCTTACACCGTAATTCATAAGGCTCGTATTAGAAATAAGTCGGCCAAAATTGTGATAATGAAAGCCATAGTGTTATTAATTAAGCTTATTTTGGGCCACTTTTGAGTTAGAAAGTGCCACGGGTAAAGTTCAGTCCGTGAAGATTTTGGACAAAACGCTTTAGGTGTGTTGCTCTAAACCGTTTCGTTCAGATTAGAAAAATACTTTGAAACCTTAAGCGTTTGTATGGCTGTCTATTGCTACAGATTTACCTTTTAGCCTACAAATTTTTATTCAACCATTTTATCGTATGATCTCGCATGTCGTTGGAAAAGTAATGCGATTCATCAGCTAAATTGAACTCAATTTCAGTATTGTTTTTATCGTATTTACTCTTCACTTTTTCATAAAAGTCCTTCGCGAAATTAGCAGGAACCCAATCATCTTTCTCACCATTTATGATCAACATAGGGCGACTTTCATTTTCTATAAGGTACAAACATGGATCAATCTCTGCCATATACCTAATAGCTAACTTCTCATCGTCACTAAGAATCTTATTAACTGAATCGGCTTCTAAGGCGAACTTCTCCAAGCCGACAAAGTCAGGAGAACCGATAATTGGTACCGCAACTTTAATCCGTTTATTTTTGGTCAAAGAATAAAATGTGGACATTGCCCCCATAGAGATACCCACAACCGCAATCCTCGATGGATCAATCCTTATATCTTCCTGATAATGCTCAATGAGTGTATTTATGTCATCTGAGTTCTGCTTGATAACACCCGTCATTCTTTTGATAAATCTCGAATGGCTACTAAAGTTTTGAGCATTACCATCATCTCTTTCGCCGTGTTTATCTGCATCAAAACAGATAACAGAATAACCCTGAAGAGCTAAATTTAAAGCTAGATTAGAGCCTTCATATTTATCATTGCTCCAACCGTGACAGATGATGACTAAAGGATTATTTACCGACTCTTTTTTACAATAGAGCAGATATGTAACTTCACCGATCTTACTTTTTTCTACTACAACACCTTCCATGAACGCCCCATATATTTCAATATATTCGTTTACAAGCACCATAAACAGTCAGACTTCAGAAAACAGCTAACGCTGATTAGACGAAAAATTGTCGTCTTTTATCATTTTATAATGCAACACCGTTTATATTGGTTCAATTAACAATCAACAACCTAAGTCACATGAAGGGAATTTTGGGCTGCCAAATGTCGCCTAATAACAGAGATTCTGATTTACCAATTAGCTCGGATAAGTTTTAGTAGTGCAAACTAAGATTAACAGCAGATGAATGAGTAAAAGGTCTACCGAACAATGGTCGGATAAGCGACACCTGTTACCAGGTGCCGCTCTCCTAAGAACCCAGCG
>NZ_JBGONU010000113.1:0-3244 GCF_041439295.1 Vibrio sp. 1F253
GTTCACTCGTTAAGCGGTGAACAGCGCTTCATACGACTTCACGTCGCACGCCCCTCAGTGAGTTAAATTAAATACTCTACAGAATCTAGGCGTGTGAGTTTTCCCTACAAAACCTAGTATCAAGTTCATAGCTGATTCTCTGCCATCTTTACTTTCTTTTATGTATATCTACACGGGTTATTAAGTTTGAATGTCATTTGAGTATGGAAAAGGGCATGCTTTGTGGAGGTTTTGGTCTCGCTTTGTCGATAGAAGGTTAATAAATTGCTGCATATTAGTGAGTTTATGATTTTCATACCTTCGATAACGAGCATTATAAAAAAATAATAACACGCCGGCGCGTTTTAATGTGAGGATAGAGTGCACATCTTGATTTATTTTCATTAATTTCTAATGGCTTATGATAAGTTAATCGAAAGTCGGGCAGAAGAATGAGACTGCCTGTTATTAAGAATGTAAGGCGAAGAAGGAGTTCTCTTGATTCCCAAGATATATTGTGAAATTGAAGATCAAAACTTGATCGAATTTATCAATGAAAATGATATTGAATTTAGGTCAGACTTTAAGGTGCAATTTGATTCCTTAGAAAAGAAATTAGAACTTATATCATTTGCTCTTCAAGCTACATCAGAAATGGACAGACCTCATTTATACAAGATCTGGAACTTGTTAGGATACATAAATACATGTCTGTTTGATCTCGCGGTAACAGCTGAATCAATTATGTTTGAGAGTAATCAATGGAAGAAACGTTATCACTCTAGAATGGCTGTATTGAACATGTATGGTAAGCGTGTCATGAACCCCGCATTCTAATCTTTCAGCGCGAAGAATAAGATCAACTCTCCAACCCAAAGGAGAGTTGAAATGGCAAAACGACGCACCAACCTAGAATGGCAATCACTGTTTGAACAATATGAAAGCAGCAGTGTTACCCAACGCGCTTTTTGCGAAGAGCATGGACTGAGTTTATCCACGTTCTTCGCCAAGCGGCGTCAACTCCAAACAGTAAACCAATCGGAATCTGTCGGATTTGTTAGAGCCGAAATCGTTGAAAAGACAACCAAGTATCAGGCGCAGATAGCCACGGCCAACATGACACTTCTCATCAATGATGTGGAGCTGAGCATTCCTCAATGTACGCCAGCGACCTATCTTGCTGAACTCATTGGAGCGTTGTCATGAAAGGTATGCTCAGCGCGCCAGAGATTTACCTTTATCGTGAAAGCGTCGATTTTAGAAAGTCCATTAATGGTCTTGCAGCGATTATCGAAAACGACACGAACTTACCTCTTGGCAGTGGTGCGCTGTTTCTGTTTACCAATAAACAGCGCGATAAGATCAAGGTGCTATACTGGGATAAAACAGGCTTCGCCCTCTGGTATAAACGCCTCGAAAAAGCCAAGTATAAGTGGCCTTCAAAAGAGAAAAATCAGGTGTTTACCCTCACTCAATTTGAGCTTGATAGACTGCTTTCAGGCTTCACAATTATCGGCCATGAACCCGTGAAAATAAACGATTTTACAATGAGTTAATCGAGAATAAAGCCTTATATACCAAGCGTTAACGGCACAACTTCAGTATAATGAATGCCATGAAAAAGACGCCAAATATCAACCCAGAAAGCCAAGATATTGCCGAGCTACAAGCGATGGTGAAAGCCCTGATGCTCTCGCAAGAGCAGAAGGAATCGCAATGGCAACAAGAGCGCCAATCGCTGCTTGAACAACTCAAACTCGCCTTCGACCGCCAGTTCGCTAAACGCTCGGAGGCGTTAAAGCCTTACGATGAATCACAAGGTGACCTCTTCAACGAAGCGGAATGTGAAGCCGTTAAAGAAGACGAGGTTGAGGTAACAACCACAACGAAAAAGCGCGGTAAACGTAAACTTCTGCCTAAGACCTTACCTCGTAAACTTCTGCCTAAGACCTTACCTCGTGAGGTTATCGAACTCGATGTAGACGACCATGAAAAGCAGTGCGCTTGCTGCAATCATAGCCTGCATAAAATCGGGGAAGACCGCAGCGAGAAGCTAGAGTTCACGCCTGCGGTACTCAAGGTGTTGGAATATGTTCGCCCTAAGTACGCTTGCCGCCAGTGCGAGAAAACAAGCGACAGCAGCCGTATCGTTCAGAAGCCACCCCCTCAGAGTCTCATCCCTAAAAGCTTCGCCACAGAAAGCTTGCTGACCAACATCATTCTTGGCAAATACCAGTACGCGATGCCACTTTATCGCCAAGAATCGCTGTTTACCCAGTCGGGTATCGAGTTATCACGCACCACCATGGCAAGGTGGGTTATCCAAGTCAGCGAGAAGTTCGCCCCGCTGTATGCCGCCTTGAAGAAGTACCTACTTCAGCAAGTGGTGGTTCAGGCGGATGAAACGCCGCTCAATGTGCTCAAGGAAGAGAAGAAGTGTTATATGTGGCTCTACTGCTCGGGCGCTGACTCGCCCGAAGCCGCACTGCCTAATGTGAAAAATATTGCCTTGTACGACTACCAAAACAGTCGCGCGAGGGCGTGTCCCGTGGAATTTTTATGTAACTACAACGGTTATCTACAAACCGATGGCTACGCGGCTTATGATGGTCTGCATCAAGTCACTAATGTGGGGTGCTTAGCGCATGCTCGGCGCAAGTTCATGGATGCGAAGAAGCTTCAAGGGAAAGGTAAATCGGGCAAGGCTGATAAGGCGCTGGCTAAAATCCAAAAACTCTACGGGATAGAATCACGCTTAAAAGGTGCGCCTGCCGAAGAGCGAAAAGCAGAGCGTCAAGCGTATGCCAAGCCGATACTGGATGAGCTTTATCAATGGATGACAACCCAGAAGGTGATAGGCTCTAGCCCACTAGGCAAAGCGATAAAATACACGCTCGGGCAGTGGTCAAAGCTCATTCGTTATATCGACGATGGTCACTTATCTATTGATAATAATCGCGCTGAACGCGCAATTAAACCACTGGTCATTGGCAGGAAGAACTGGCTGTTCTCTAATACACCAAACGGTGCTGATGCGAGCGCGATGCTTTACAGCATCATCGAGACCGCGAAAGCCAACGGCCTTATTCTTTACGACTACATGGTCAAGTGCATGAAAGAGTTGGCGAAAGCAGAGCCTGATATCGACGCACTCCTACCTTGGAACTTCAAACACTGACAAGTCGCCCCGTGGGTTCGTGGGGCGGATACGTCGCCAGGGCTAAAGGCCATGACTATATGACCGTTGTTTATGATCTGGTTTCAG
>NZ_JBGONU010000114.1:0-3243 GCF_041439295.1 Vibrio sp. 1F253
CTGATCAGATCGTAGGTTCTTGATTTAGTTCCATTGAATTACGCAACAAAGCCGGGAAAATACCCAATGACGCAGATCCTTTCTTGCCATTAAGCGTATACCTGACTAGCCATTTTTTACGTCCATTTTTACCTACTAATATCTTGAAACCCGATAACTCAGAGCACGAATATTCAGCTTCTGTAGAACGCGAGTCTGGATCATTAGGGGGTAAACTGGCGATCTTAGTAGTTGTAAATTTAAAACGTTTCTCCATAAAAGAAATCACCTATATTTAATCCATACTAGGTTTTAATATATAATTAGCTTTTATTTAGAAACGGCCAAACCACAACTATAATCTATCGTTATAGTTGTGGTTTGCTAAATATTATAATTTACGACTTTAAATAACTACTGTTCCTGCACGGTAGGCGAAACAGGTAAATAATTATCATATAAATCATACCCACGTTTTCCGTCAGATATAATTTCTCTGATTCTCAGCTTGATCTTATCAAGTTCAAAAGTAAGTAGGTTGTATGAATTTCTAGTAGACTCAGCTCTACGTTCACGACTAACCCCCGTACTCCCGCCAGATACTATTAATATAGGAGATTTGGGGTCTTCATTTGCTAGGCTAAAACTATGGTATTGAGCAATTCTATTTTCATGCTGGTGGCCATGTAATGCCATATGTATACCAACATTAGCTGCTTTATCTAACAATTCAACCGCATCTAGAGTGAGAGATATCGCATTTCTATTTGGCATCTCAACTTGACTAATGGGCACTAAATGATGGTGAAGAGCCATCATTTTATAAGTCGGTTTACTCATATTTAAATTAGCCAAGTCGTCAAGTATGTCTAAACCTAGAGAACCAACATAACCATATTCTGTAAGTTTAGAGCTTGTTACTCTACATGAGTTCATTATTGATAAGAATAAATCTACATCACCCAATGAAACAATAATGTTATAATCTAATTGACTTTTCCAATGCTTCCCAGTTAATTCTTCGGAAAAAAGACGATAGTCACGCTCGTGCTCATATGTAACCTGAGTATTTCCAGCCAACTTATTTTCGTCTATGTTGCTATCACTCGGGTAGCGTTTCATATCATGGTTTCCAGGGAGAGTAATAATATTGCTTTTATCAACCCCAAGTCCGCTAGCTATCGAGTGAAGCTCACTTATAATTAAGTTTTTTGTACTATCTGACCAATCAGATCTTGTCGTAAAATCACCTGTAATAATGATTGCAGCAATATCTTTGTTTGCTTTTACTCGCTTTAAGTCAGTCAGAATACAATCACTAAGTGTCTTCGCTGTCCCTCTTTCCAAAACCTTATCTGAAACAACGAAACCGTGATCAAGTCCAAAATGTAAATCTGAAAGATGAAGTATTGACTTTCTATCTGAACCGTTGTTGCCGATTCTAGAAACTCTTACGCTAGAGCATCCATAGCTATCACGAAGTAATAGTGTATTTTCACCCACCTGCCTACCTAAATTAGGTTCATAATCAATGACATTGATTGAAGTCAACTGAAACCAAGCTTCAACTTTCTCACATTGGTGTCTATAGTATTCAGGGACCAAAGATATGTCGACGTCAACTTTCCTTTTTCTATACACTTTATTGAAAGATGCAGTGAAACAACGTTTAGTCGATGGATCAATTAGATAAACGTAATCAGATACCGTGTCATCACTCTCTAAACTGTTAAATAAGGACTCAAATCCGTCTTCATGTTCTTTCTTCCACCACCCCCACAACACTATTCCTTTTCTATTAATAATAGCTTTATGCTCGTCTATTGTGTCGATGTCGGGTGTAGTATCTCTGAACCGTAAGATTATGCTAGGTGCTGCCATTCCATTACTCGTTTATAAGGTTTATTCGGTATATTCCACTGTTGTAGCACTGTTAAAAAAGAGTCTGCTGCTGATGAAGGCACCTTATCAGATAACCCCAAATGAAAACGTAAGATCTCTAATGCATTCGCGCTACCAATTACTGTACCCACTTTGTTTTGAGAGCTCCACAGGTCGATAACTTCCCTTCCAATTGCTCTCCTACTAACGGAAGGCCAATACCATCCATTAGCTAATGGATGCATAATTATTTTTGCAGGTAGAACATCGTGATGGTTCACACGTAATGCAAGCTGATAGTCATCTATTACAAATCGGTGCCATAATTCGGTCTTAGTGATAGCTTTCGACAAAGGAGGGATTTCTTTAATTTTTATGACAAGTAAATCGCCAAAACGCCAGTCTTCGAGAACATTATCATCACTTACTTCACTTGCTCTCATTTCAAAAACAGGAGTTTCGTAACAAAAAAAATTAGATTTTATTTCAAAATCAGCCCAGCTAGTCAACCATTCAAATAAGTTTTTTCTTTCTTCGATGGCTTGTGGCCTTGTTAATTCCGGCCAGAGAGAAATATAAATTTTTGAACCAATCGCTAAGTGTTGCGCACTCCAACTGATCCAGCGAATAGTATTCTCTATATACCAAGGCGGATCTATGACAGCAGCATCAAAGCTCTTACATAGAGGTAAATCAACATCTACGTCTACTAACGAATGAAAATTAGACCAATGTAAAGGCTGTCGATCAACAAGAAAAACCCGATTATCCAATTCTTGATGTTTTCTTATTAAAGAAGGAACACCTAGTGATAGCACTGACTCATGATCATCAAATAATTGACTCAGTTTATCAACAGTTTCTCTCGTAAACCGCCAATCATAGTCTAAGGGGTGAGGATCTGGAGGCATAAAATGTGACATCTATATTCTTTAGTTTTTTATATGACATGCGCAACTTAAGGTAACATAACACATTGATAAGTTGCAATTTATATTAATTTTGATCTGCTTTTTAGAGCTACTTAGTCAGCGTTAAAAAACTGTCAACTGGCCAGCAACCCTTAAATTTATTTTTATTAAGGCTTCGTGTCCGCTTCATCACTCACAGCCCGACCGGACAGAGACCAGAGGCACACAGAAATTCAGCCTTGGGTATGCTGGCACGACAATTACGCACAGCTCATCAGCACAGGAGGTTCTTGGCAGCTAACTCGAACAGAAAATCTGCACAGAGAACAGGAGATAGACAGGAGGGAAGATTCCGGAGGGAGTTTTATCTGAATTCAGGCACAAAAAAACCAGCATTAAGCTGGCTTGGTAATTACCGACTTGAACCGGCACAACGCGAACGTCGAGGGATTTTAAATCCCTTGTGTCTACC
>NZ_JBGONU010000115.1:0-3121 GCF_041439295.1 Vibrio sp. 1F253
GATTTCGGTGTTCAATTTGAGTGTATTGGTAGCGTTGTCAGCTACTTAATTGGGCTACATGGACTCCCTCTTTTGTCAACAATAGCTCCCGCTGACAACAGTGGATCGGACAGCAGCTCTACATTCGGTGTTTAATCGGAATCGTTCCGTCACCTTGATGATATTCGCTTGATGCCAGCCTCATTCGTTAAACAGTATTTATTACTTCCCAATTAAACAGGTTTAGGCATCTCGGTCTGGTCGTATTGTCATCATTTGCTATTGCTTTGACTCGGTGAGTGTTAACCGTTTACATAGTTAATCTTGTACTCTTTTCCTGTTGTTAATAATGCCCATATTATACGAGCGTTTTTTGCTGCTAGGGCGACAGCTGCTCGTTTATAACCTCGTCGTTCAACGAGTTGATTTAACCAAATACTGTTGCGATCGGTTTTCTCTTTACATCGTGCAATAACGGCTCTTGCGCCATGAATAAGTAGAGTGCGAATATGTTTTTCGCCTCTTTTGCTGATGCGACCAAGATGAACATGACCACCTGTTGAGTATTGTCTTGGAACCAACCCTATCCAAGCGGCAAATTGGCGGCTAGAGCCAAATTGTTTGGCGTCATTGACGGTCGCGACAATGGCACTTGCACTGTGTTCACCGACACCTGGAATATCCATGAGGGCTTTGGCTGAAGCCATCTCACGAACTAAAGCAGAGACTCTACGATCATAGTGCAATACTTCTAGGTTAAGGTGTTGAATCTTGTTCGATAGATCTTGAAGTAGCTCTCGAGCGAGTATAGGCAAACCATTTTCTGCATCTTCAAGGACGCTACCAATGGTGTTTTGAGCCGAGTAGCGACCCTGCGGCATCACAATGCCAAATTCGGAAAGCAAACCTCTGAGCTGGTTAATAGTCGCCGTTCTTGTTTTAATTAGCCCCTGTCGAATACGGTGCAGGCAAAGCACAGCTTGTTGCTCTTCACTTTTTATAGAGACAAATCGTGTTTTGGGTCTAGATACCGCTTCACAGATGGCCTCTGCGTCATTGGCATCGTTCTTCTCATTTAGTCGATATGGAATAACGAATTTGGACGCCATAATTTTCGGGTTATGACCTAGTTTCAGTAGCTCTCTCGCCCAGTGGTGTGCACCAGAGCACGCCTCCATACCGATGAGGCAGGGCGGTAACTTCGCGAATGTGTCTAAGAGTTTGTTTCTTTTGACAGTTTTGCATAGGACGCACTTGCCATATGCATCAACGCCGTGAATACTGAATACATTCTTGGCGAGGTCAACGCCAATAGTTTGAATGGTGGACATAGTAACCTCCAGTTCTTCAGCGTGTACTAAGTAAGTATGGCACGCAGAGTGTCAGGTAGAGGGAGTCCATATCATTCGTTAGTTTTACAAAGGTAGACTATGGATCAATACGAAGAAAAAGCTCTTAAAGATATAGAGCAGTATGGATGTCATATTCTCCATATCATGGCAGAGGATGAGTACCCAGGATTCTCTTATTCAATTGGCATAGAGAAAACAAGCAGTCAACCAGAGATAATAATCACTGGTTTAAATCAAGAGGTAGCACATTGGATTGCAAACGAATACAACAATAGAGTTAAAGCTGGTGAGATATTTAAACCAAATGAATACTATTCAGGCTTCCTTGAAGGATTTGATATAACTTTCAAAGAAGTAAGTCCAGAATACTACGCAGAATACTACGCAGAATACTTTGGTTGGACTAACTGGCTTTACAAAGGTAATAACTTTAAAGTCCTCCAGTTCATCTACCCAGATACTTCTGGTGTTTGGCCTTGGGATTCTGAAGCATCAGCAGATTTTAAATGGTTTTTACCTAAGCTATATGCAAACTAACAATAATTTAAGCAGATTCGTAATGCTTGGCATTTTCGGTTTGGATCAACTCTAGTGTTTACGGCACAATGCTTTAGGTAAGGTGGTGGCGTTGCTCACTACTTAATTTGGCGTCAGGTGCTCGAAGGAAAAGGTAAGTATGGAAATTGCTTTTCAGCAGATAAACATTGATGATTTCGAATTGTGCGTTGCTGCGAGAAAAGATGCATACTTTTGTAGTTTTGGGCATTACGACGGTTTCGAAGACTTCATCAGTGGTTATCGTGAACGAGTATTAGACCGGTTAGCAACATCAGGATGGTTCTATATCCATATATTTGTGGATGGTCAGTTTGCAGGGCAGTTAGAGTTTCGTAGCTTTTCACCCGAGCCGGAGACTGGCTATGTACATCTCATTTACTTAAAGCCTAATTTTCGTGGTTCAGGACTCGCTGCAAAATTGCAGGATTATATTGTAAGCACTTTGAGTAAAACGGGTTGTTCGCGTGCTGTACTTTCAGTAAGCCGAACTAACCATCGAGCTCTCACATTCTATAAGCGCCATGGTTGGGAGTTTGTGCGCAAGAATCCCAAACACGATGAAACAGACTTTTACCAGCTTTTGCTACGCACCTAACAAACAATTTAATCAGTTATATGCTCGGAGAAAAATATGAAAAAACTATCAATCATCACGCTGGGCGTATCAAATATCGAGTCCTCAGCAAAGTTTTATGAAGCGGTGCTTGGGTTAGAGCGTACAGATTATAAATCTGATGAAATTGTATTCATGAATGTTGATGGTCCGGAGTTAGCTTTATTTTCTAAACCCGAATTAGCTAAAGATGTTGGTGTTGAACCAGATGGTTCAGGTTTTGCCGGTATTACACTGGCTAGAAATGTCGACTCTTCTCGTGAAGTGCTTAGTCTTCTGAACAAGGCAGATGCAAATGGTGGGAAAATCGTAAAGCAAGGGCAGCCTGTGTTTTGGGGTGGTTTTTCAGGTTACTTCTCTGATCCTGATGGGTACTTGTGGGAGATAGCTGTAGGTTCAGAGCTCTATAAAGCAGAAATGGAGCAACGCACATAACAATAGACTATGGTTTCAAGATACTTTTTCATACCTGATCTTGATGCAACTAAGTCATTTAAGCTAACAAGGTTTTGTCCAAAATCGTCACAATCTGAATTTTGACACACGGCATTTTCTAGCTCGAAAATGTCGGGTGGACGACACTTGTTACCAAGTGCCGTCTCCCTAAGAACCCAGCGTG
>NZ_JBGONU010000116.1:0-2930 GCF_041439295.1 Vibrio sp. 1F253
TTTGAAAAGCGAAATGTCGCTTAGCTAAGTGTCCAGTCTGACTGGAGCAGATCATTATGACTATTAGATCGGCAGAGAAAATAATGAGTGACCTTGGGTTTAACTATGACCCGTACACCCTAGACGATGAGCTATCGAAGATGTTTATTCAAACCGTTGATAATACGGAGGCTATATGACGGCTAACTCAACAGAGGCACAGTTACGTGATGCTCTCAACAGGCTGATAATTAGACGCCCCATAACAAAGGCTAACCTATTGAAGGTGCAGGCTGGCAAACCTTTAAAAATTACCAATTCAAGTGTAGAAAAGGAGGCAGGTAAAGGGAATGGCGCTTTAAGGCATTACCCTAAGTTAAGAGAAGATATAGAAACAGCTGAGGCTGAACGCGTATATGGCTCCAGTAATCCATCAGATATATCCAGTGGTTCATCTGAAAAAATAACTGTTGAGGAAGTCAAATCATCACCAATTTACAAGAAGATACAAGACGAACTGGCAAAGGAGGTGAGTGCTAGGAAATCCGCAGAGGCCGATGTTCTTGATCTAAAAGAAGAATGCGCAAGAAAGGATGCAGCACTGAATGAGAAAAGTGCTGAGTTAGATGAAGTTATTGCCTCTATGTGGGAATTGATACCTAGAGATTCTCAGCGAACTGTTCTTATTCAAAAACTTAATAAAGTCATTTCATTTAATGAGTATAAGTAGTTTTAGATGGTTTTTTATTAGGAATACACGGACATTAGAGATTGGCATCTAGCATCGAGAACTACATCAGTTGAAGCGGCTTTTATTGATCTTTTATACATGCTTAAGAGTTGGTATTGATAGATGCATCTGACTGCTAATCAACAAAGATTGAACGTAAGTAAAGATCGGTCAAGAAAGTCTGTAATGGTATGTAGTTGTATTTACAGATTGCTTTTATGATGAGGCTGCCAGCGACTTTGTCATTCGCTAAATTATCAATGCTAGGAAAATGCCTGATATAGCAAAATTTTTAAATTACGTATGCCGCATAGCTGGGGTCATCTAGCTCAACATTAATCTGATGCAATGCTAATTTCGATCCAATCAATGCTAATTTCGATCCAATCAATGCTAATCCTGATCAACTTAGGTTTCGATGCAAATCTCAGGTGAACAAAAAACGACTTTTTGGTTAGTTGTCTTCCGTTGTCCTCCGTTGTCCTCCGTTGTCCACCGTTGTCCACCGCAGGACAACGTTATTAAGAGAAGCTCTCCGTTAGTTTATAGTTTGATAAGAGATACGCTGTTTTTTAGGAACAGAATTAAAATTAGTTATGAAGACGACATCGATGTTTGGCTTGACCATTAACTAGCAAATATTGAACGTTGATTAAACCTCAGCTACGAATGGAATAATTTGATGTTCTGAACCGTATTTTATTGTATTTAAAGGGTTTTATTTGATTTTATTCGTACTTATGAGTAAGAGTGAATTGAGGCATAAATGTTTGGTTTGACTACTAACTAGAAAATATTGAACGTTGATTAAAGATTGAATGTGGATGCCTAAATTTATAGGGTTTCTTTTATGTCTCTGTTTTTGTTGAAGTATATGGTTGGTTTTGTACATGTTTAAGAGTAAGTATTGTTAGTTACACCTGAACGCTATCAACCAAGGTTGATCGTAAGTAAAGATCGGTCAAGGAAGGCTGCATTGATAGCTAGCTGTGATTCACCGGCAGAGAGGTTGGAAAATAATCTGGTTGAGGCAGCTACTTCAGCTCTCGACTAGCCCGTATAGTTAATCATCATCTTCTGCAAATAGTTCTTCAATTTCATCCCAACTCGGTAGTTGATGTGTTTTTTCTACGACCTCGAACTGTAAGTTAACGGCGTTTAGCAATCTTTCAAATATATCGAATGAGCCTGTAAAACGGCCATTTTCGATTTCTGAAATAGTCGTTTTATTAATTCTAGTAAGTTTTGAGACTTGTACCTGCGTCAATCCCATAACGTTACGTGCCTGCTTAACTTTTAGTCCAATTTCAGATCTGTCAGCCATAGTTTATTCGCCTCTGATTAGCTATATAGCTAACATATTAGGTTATGGCGGCATTGTTAGCCATATAGCTAACAAGAAAGTGTTGCATCTATGGTGGACAATGCTGCCAAGGGTGAAAGCTAATACAACAACGCTTTTGGACAGAGCCAAGTTAGGTTAACAACACTATTTCATTTCTGTCCCATTAGTAAAAGTCAGTTGAAGTCTGAAACATTTGTTAGCGATTTTCTTTTTCAGGTAAGTTTTTGAACTTTGCCAAGATATCTTCAACCATTGTTACGTACTTATGCAGTGTTTCTATTAACTCCTCACCTCTATCTATTACTTCTTCGTCTAAGCACAGTTTTAATGATGGATTGAATGATTGTCCAATTCGAACATTACCAGCGGGAGGTAGGCTCATTAAGACCATTCCATCTCTAATTGGACCACAGTGTAAGTCTTGAATTGTTAACATTGGTCCTGATGCTCCGCTCATTTGAAAGTTCTTTATCCCCGCGTAGTGTGCGACAGGAACAAGTGACTTATGTTTGTCTGTAATATCAAGATCATGCAGTGATCGAAGTAGTTTATTCCCTCCGGTATAAGGTGCTAACTCTCTAACAATCTCTACAACATCCTCACCTGCCTTATCAATATGTCTCTTTTTTATCATTTGTTCGAGACCATCAGAATCATTACCAAAAGGAAAGTAAACGTTTTTAGCGTCTTGACCAGCATGTACTACCAACTCAGTAGCGAGAAGGTCTAAAGAGGCTCTCAAGTTATGGACTACATCTCCAATAATGGCGGCAAAGATCATTGGGATATCGTGTTTTACTCGAAGTGTCCAAAGGTGATTAGTGATCTGCTCCAGTCAGACTGGACACTTAGCTAAGCGACATTTCGCTTTTCAAA
>NZ_JBGONU010000117.1:0-2868 GCF_041439295.1 Vibrio sp. 1F253
GGTTCACTCGTTAAGCGGTGAACAGCGCTTCATACGACTTCACGTCGCACGCCCCAAGATGTGTTTAGAGCGCAAGAACCCACCATGAGATTTCTTTGTGAAACAAGCTGTTTCACAATTGTCCAACAGGTTGTTTCGTAAATCACCTCTGCTCCAACCCGGTTCTGATCTCGTCGCTTCGGCAATAGAACTAACTAATGTGCAAAATATGCACATTGCTTATCAAGCAACTATCGAGGATTCCTCGGTAGTTGAACTGTTGCAATAATTGCCCGAGCAACGAGAAAGCTCAGTGATTGCAGATTCTGCAACAACTCATATCTGCCCCTTTTCTAGTTAGACGCTCATTTCGCAGTGTGCGAATCGCAACCTGCGGAATGAACTTCTCTTCCCCTTAAAGTATTTATAAACCATACATTTACGTGGTAAATCTAAAGGGATCTAGCTTAGCTTGTCTAAAACACAGACACGACCATAACTACAAAAAGTAGCTCTATTACGCGCGACCAGCGGTCAATAGTAGCTGGTATTGACCGCCTTCAGTTCGGAATTCGTTTTCTAAAAAAAACGACAACTTTTGCACCTACAATTAATTGTTACAAAACATGCGCTTAGGTTGCTTTTTATTGTCGGATTTCACGGTGAAATTGACAGATAACCAACAGGGTTGGAAGCTTTACTAAGCGGCTTTCCGACAGCAAATATTATTCTCAATTTTCTATTTTACGTGATAACTGTAGCTTCAAGCTTGTCTGACTCGTTTGTGCCCCAAAATTCGCTAGAACAAATAATCTATAAGATCTGTGTCGTTCATTTTACCCTACAAAAAGTTATCCGATAGATTTCAACTCAACACGATTGAGTCTCCATTATGCTTGTTTGGCCTGTTAGATTGCCTATTTAGTTGGTTAAATCGTCGGATTATCTTATTAAGGATGATAAGTTACTGAAAATATTGTTATTATCCTTTTTATTTATCAGTTAAGCCGACTCCCATGAGATATGAATCAGCTCCTGTAGCTCCAGAAGAAAGACAAGAAACCACAAGAGAAAGAGCGGAGCGTCACCGGCAAGAGCGCCGAGCGGAATTAACCTATACTGCAAAAGATTATAAACGTTGGGCTGAAGATAGAGAACGCGTTCTTGCAGAGCGTGCTGCTGCACAACAGGCCTACGATCTTACTGAAAGAGAGTGGAATAAGGAATTACAAGAGCAAGCGAAAGAATATAAGTGGGATACGTCTCAACAAACCAATGTCAGCATTGCTGTGATGACTGTTGAGGAAGCGAACGAGTATTTAGATTTACTCATGAAAGACACTCACGGTGAGCTTTCTACAGGTAAAGACTACACAGGCGTAAGTATGGGCTTAAAAGGTGCCTATGAGGTAGCCAAAGAGCTTGGTGGATTGGGAGCAACCGCTAAGGCGGTCGATATCAATGGAGTGACGAATATTGTGGTTGAGAACTACAAGCCTCGATATTTAGATCTCGGTATTCGTTGGCAGGAAGCGACACCTCAAATGCTTAAAATCGGCTACGCACTGAATACTGTTAAAGGTAATGTTAATTTCGTGAAAGGTAACATCTATGTAGAACTTGTTTTCAGTGGCGCAGTCAATGCCGTAGATTACATACTGCATGATGAAAAAAACTTGGGTGAGGTTGTCGGTCAATATTCTGCTGACGTGGTCAAGGGGGTTGTTGCAGGTGTAGTCGCTCAAGGTATTTTACTCGGCTCACGTGCGGCACTAGGGTTGCTCTTTGGTTTTTCTTTACCAGTTGCCGTTGGGCTGGGCTTGTTTGCTTATTCCGCCTTCAAGATTGGTGGTTACATTTCAGACTTAGACGACGAATATAAGTTTACCGAACCAATGAAAGAAGCAGTAGAAGAGTTAATTGATTAATATGACAGACTTACTGAAGAAGCTTTCTGCTTTGCTATTCTTTATCGCCATAACGCTATGGTGCGCTTTTGGTGTTTATGACTTGAGCAATTTAGTAAAAAGCGTAGATATTGAGCCCATCATTAAAGTATCGGGATACTTTAACAATACATCTTCATTTGTACTATTTGGCTTTTTTCTTCCTTGTATCCCAATGGCACTACTCAATATATTTTTAAATGTACAACTACCAAAATTAACACTTAAATTAATGTTATTTGGAGCGTTGGTTTTTGCTGTGTTAGGTCACTACTTTGACTCTATGCTAAGGCAAGAAATCAGAGATAACAGCTATGTCGAATGCCCAACAAAGAGAGAAGTGGCTTTGAAATCCTCAAGTCGGACGTATGTTTTAGACTCTAGTCTGTGTGAATAGATTGTCGTTCGCTTTCTTGGCGCACAACAACCTGCTAGCGCATGTAAACCGGTGCGCTAGCATTCAATAACGCGGTTTGCAATACTTCGAGTTATCCATTATTTGCTAACATTTCATCATTTCCTAAATGACTTTTGTCCAACAACGAGCTAGCTTAGATCTGTCGGGTGGACGACACTTGTTACCAAGTGCCGTCTCCCTAAGAACCCAGCGTGCAACTTTCACTGCACTAGGCTCAAGCCTCCACAAAGGCATCAAATGATACTCAGCAACTTATAAAGCAGTCGGAGCAGGTTCGTTCCAATAGTTACGAGCTAGCCTTTTGGACTTCCTTTTAGCCAAGTATTCTTGGTATTGAGGGTAAAATGGTGTCACTGCACTTCGGATTTTTCACATGCCTTTCTATTGGCACTTTGGCTATTTGGAAGAGATTGAACTGGCAATCCATATCCATGATCTTCTGCCAACCGTGAAACTGCCACTGGCCTTTTCGGTTGATGAAGTATTTTAGGGCGATCCAAGTTTTAGACTTTGTTGGATGACGCC
>NZ_JBGONU010000118.1:0-2633 GCF_041439295.1 Vibrio sp. 1F253
TGTTGTGAATACATAGCAACAGGAGGCAAACCGGGGGAACTGAAACATCTAAGTACCCCGAGGAAGAGAAATCAACCGAGATTCCGAAAGTAGCGGCGAGCGAAATTGGATTAGCCCTTAAGCTTTTAATGAGACAGATGAAGGCTCTGGAAAGTGCCGCAATAAAGGGTGATAGCCCCGTAATCGACATCTCATCATCAGTGAAAACGAGTAGGGCGGGACACGTGATATCCTGTCTGAATATGGGGGGACCATCCTCCAAGGCTAAATACTACTGACTGACCGATAGTGAACCAGTACCGTGAGGGAAAGGCGAAAAGAACCCCTGTGAGGGGAGTGAAATAGAACCTGAAACCGTGTACGTACAAGCAGTAGGAGCACCTTCGTGGTGTGACTGCGTACCTTTTGTATAATGGGTCAGCGACTTAATTTTAGTAGCAAGGTTAACCGTTTAGGGGAGCCGTAGGGAAACCGAGTCTTAACTGGGCGTACAGTTGCTAGGATTAGACCCGAAACCAGGTGATCTAGCCATGGGCAGGTTGAAGGTTGAGTAACATCAACTGGAGGACCGAACCGACTAATGTTGAAAAATTAGCGGATGACTTGTGGCTAGGGGTGAAAGGCCAATCAAACCTGGAGATAGCTGGTTCTCCCCGAAAGCTATTTAGGTAGCGCCTCGGACGAATACTACTGGGGGTAGAGCACTGTTAAGGCTAGGGGGTCATCCCGACTTACCAACCCTTTGCAAACTCCGAATACCAGTAAGTACTATCCGGGAGACACACGGCGGGTGCTAACGTCCGTCGTGGAGAGGGAAACAACCCAGACCGCCAGCTAAGGTCCCAAAGTATAGCTAAGTGGGAAACGATGTGGGAAGGCTCAGACAGCCAGGATGTTGGCTTAGAAGCAGCCATCATTTAAAGAAAGCGTAATAGCTCACTGGTCGAGTCGGCCTGCGCGGAAGATGTAACGGGGCTAAGCTATACACCGAAGCTGCGGCTACGTACCTTAGGGTATGTGGGGTAGGGGAGCGTTCTGTAAGCCGTTGAAGGTGGTCTGTAAGGGCTGCTGGAGGTATCAGAAGTGCGAATGCTGACATGAGTAACGATAAAGGGAGTGAAAAACTCCCTCGCCGGAAGACCAAGGGTTCCTGTCCAACGTTAATCGGGGCAGGGTAAGTCGACTCCTAAGGCGAGGCCGAAAGGCGTAGTCGATGGGAAACGGGTTAATATTCCCGTACTTCTTACAATTGCGATGGGGGGACGGAGAAGGCTAGGTGGGCCTGGCGACGGTTGTCCAGGTTCAAGTACGTAGGCGGAAAGTTTAGGTAAATCCGGACTTTCATTAACGCTGAGATACGATGTCGAGCTACTACGGTAGTGAAGTCATTGATGCCATGCTTCCAGGAAAAGCCTCTAAGCTTCAGATTGTAAGGAATCGTACCCCAAACCGACACAGGTGGTCGGGTAGAGAATACCAAGGCGCTTGAGAGAACTCGGGTGAAGGAACTAGGCAAAATGGTACCGTAACTTCGGGAGAAGGTACGCTCTTATCAGTGAAGTCCCTTGCGGATGGAGCAGACGAGAGTCGCAGATACCAGGTGGCTGCAACTGTTTATTAAAAACACAGCACTGTGCAAAATCGTAAGATGACGTATACGGTGTGACGCCTGCCCGGTGCCGGAAGGTTAATTGATGGGGTTAGACTTCGGTCGAAGCTCTTGATCGAAGCCCCGGTAAACGGCGGCCGTAACTATAACGGTCCTAAGGTAGCGAAATTCCTTGTCGGGTAAGTTCCGACCTGCACGAATGGCGTAATGATGGCCACGCTGTCTCCACCCGAGACTCAGTGAAATTGAAATCGCTGTGAAGATGCAGTGTACCCGCGGCTAGACGGAAAGACCCCGTGAACCTTTACTACAGCTTGGCACTGAACATTGAACCTACATGTGTAGGATAGGTGGGAGACTTTGAAACCGCGTCGCTAGATGTGGTGGAGTCGTCCTTGAAATACCACCCTTGTAGTTTTGATGTTCTAACGTTGGTCCCTGAATCGGGATTACGGACAGTGCCTGGTGGGTAGTTTGACTGGGGCGGTCTCCTCCCAAAGAGTAACGGAGGAGCACGAAGGTGGGCTAAACACGGTTGGACATCGTGTGGTTAGTGCAATGGCATAAGCCCGCTTGACTGCGAGAATGACAATTCGAGCAGGTGCGAAAGCAGGTCATAGTGATCCGGTGGTTCTGAATGGAAGGGCCATCGCTCAACGGATAAAAGGTACTCCGGGGATAACAGGCTGATACCGCCCAAGAGTTCATATCGACGGCGGTGTTTGGCACCTCGATGTCGGCTCATCACATCCTGGGGCTGAAGTCGGTCCCAAGGGTATGGCTGTTCGCCATTTAAAGTGGTACGCGAGCTGGGTTTAGAACGTCGTGAGACAGTTCGGTCCCTATCTGCCGTGGGCGTTGGAAAATTGAAAGGGGCTGCTCCTAGTACGAGAGGACCGGAGTGGACGAACCTCTGGTGTTCGGGTTGTCATGCCAATGGCATTGCCCGGTAGCTAAGTTCGGAATCGATAACCGCTGAAAGCATCTAAGCGGGAAGCGAGCCTTGAGATGAGTTTTCCCTGGC
>NZ_JBGONU010000119.1:0-2572 GCF_041439295.1 Vibrio sp. 1F253
TGCATATTTCGGAGCATTCCGATCAGTCATTTCGGGATTATCCGATCACCCATTTCGGTTTAAACCGATCACTGATTCCGCGATTATCCGATCACTTTTAGTCAAACTCCGAAATCGGTGATCGTAATGGCCGAAATCCTTCCTTTTTCTCTTTTAAATCAATAGCTCGCTATTCTTTACTTCTTAAACAAGAAGGAAAGGAAGCGACAATGGCCAAAAAGAGAACTCCAATGAACAAAATCAAAGAGGTATTACGCCTTAAATACGACTGCGGCCTCTCAAATCGTGGTATCGCTTCTTGCCTTAAACTCGGCCCGTCCACCGTATCAGAACTCCTTACTCGCTTTAAACAAAGCCAACTTGGTTGGCCTCTACCCGACAGTTGCAGCGATGCAGATCTCACACAGACGCTGTATCACGGCAAGAAAGTCAGTCGAGATAAAGTTATGCCAGACTTCACTCAATACGCAGTCGAACTCAGGCGTAAAGGTATGACAAAGATGCTGCTCTGGCAGGAGTATCATGAGCAATATCAAGAGCAAGCTTACGCTTACACTCAGTTCTGCGAGCACTTCACTCGTTGGTTCAAAACCCAAAAACGCAGCATGCGCCAGCTTCATGTTGCAGGTGATAAACTGTTTATCGATTACTGTGGGCCTCGGCTTCAGGTGGTCAACCCTGACACAGGCGAAGTGCGCGAAGCGGAGGTGTTCGTCGCGACTTTAGGCGCGTCCAATTACACTTATGTTGAAGCCTTCCCCAGCCAAGGGAAGCCCTACTGGTTAGAGGCGCATGCGAATGCGTTCGAACACTTCGGTGGCGTACCACAACTCTTAGTTCCCGATAACCTACGCAGCGCAGTCACCAAAGCCAATCGTTATGAGCCGAGACTGAACGACAGCTATCAAAAGCTGGCTAATCACTATCAAACAGCCGTGATGCCTGCTCGCCCCTACAAACCGAAAGACAAAGCCAAGGCAGAGAATGCCGTGCTCCTAGTAGAACGCTGGATCATGATGCGGTTGCGACACCAAGCCTTCCACACTTTTAAAGAGTTGAATCTCGCCATCCGTGAACTCATGAATGAGTTAAATCAGCGTGAGATGAAACAGTATGGCGCCAGCCGCCAAGCGCTGTTCGATAAACTCGACAAACCTGCATTAAAGCCACTGCCTAGGCAGCGTTACCTGTATACCGAAACTAAACGAGCCAAAGTTGGCCCTGACTATCACATCGAATATCGCCGTCATTACTACTCGGTTCCCCATCAACTTGTTGGTCACCATGTCGAGTTGGAAGCCTCTAATCGCCTGGTGCAGATCTACCATCAAGGTAACTTGGTGGCCCAGCATCCACGTAGCCAAAGAGAGCGAGGAAACAGCACCCAACCAGAGCACATGCCAAGCAACCATCAACATCAGAAGTGGTCGCCAGGGCGCTTGCTTAGCTGGGGAGCCAATATCGGCCCAGCCACACGAGAAGTCGTCAATAAGATGCTGAACTCCAAGCCTCATCCAGAGCAGTCTTATCGTTCCTGCCTTGGCTTGCTCAGCCTCAGTAAAACCTATGGCGAATCGCGCCTAGAGCAAGCCTGTAAAGATGCGCTGATGCTGACAAAATCCAATTACACCTTCATCAGCAATTTGTTGAAAAACAATCGTGAAGGACAACTGAGTAAAGACAACACGAGTACGCCAAATCTTGTTCATAGCAATGTTCGTGGCCCGAACAGTTATCACTAGGAGAAAGGATATGAATGCACTGAACGACCAACTCAAAACCCTACGCTTGAGCCATGCAGCGAAAGCATTAGAGCAGCAGCAAGAGCAACTGACCACCTACGCAGAACTGGACTTCGAGGAAAGGCTAAGCCTACTTCTGGAAAGCGAGATCTTGAATCGCAATCAGAGCAAAATCCAACGCTTAAAACGACAAGCCAAGCTGAGAGTAGATGCGCAGCCGAGCCAACTCATCTATAAGGAGGGACGAAACCTCAATCGTAAACAGATGAGCGAACTTCTGACGGGCAGTTATCTATACAAACACCAGAACATCTTGGTTACAGGCCCAACAGGCGCAGGCAAAACGTATCTTGCCTGCGCACTGGCAACCAGCGCCTGTGACCAACAACAAACGGTTAAGTACTACCGATTAACTCGCTTGCTTGACGACCTGACCGCTGGTCGTCTGGATGGTAGCTATCAAAAGCAACTCCAATCGCTGACTAAGAAAACCTTACTGATCCTCGACGACTGGGGGATGGAAAAACTCACTCAAGAGCATGCGGGTCACTTATTAGAAGTGCTGGAAGAGCGTTATCAAAACAGCAGCACAATCGTCATCAGCCAGTTACCTGTAAGGGAGTGGTACAACATGATCGGCAACGCCACCGTCGCGGACGCGCTAATGGATCGGTTAGTACACAATAGTCATAGAATAGAACTGGGAGGTGAGTCAATGAGAAAACTGGCGCAATCCGATCACTTAGAGTAAAAATAAGAAGAGAGAAAAACGGTAGGATCAGGTGATCGGAATAAACCGAAACGAGCGATCGCAATCACCGAAATACGCA
>NZ_JBGONU010000120.1:0-2516 GCF_041439295.1 Vibrio sp. 1F253
AGGGGACGTTTAAGTGCTCAGGGTTTTGTTTTGATGTGCGTTTTGGCGCTTAGGGGGTCACATGAAAGTGCGTTCTACAGTATCCGCTGACATATCCATGCACGTGATTTGGGTGAATTCGACCGACTTTGATTCCACCGTAAAGGCCGTCAAGGTTCATGAAATTTTGGTGAATGAGTTTGGGTATACCGACGCCTTAATACTAGAGCAAGGCAACCGAGGCAAGGGGGTGAGTATCAGTGTGTGTGACCTGACTACCACCATTAAACAGATGCGAGAAGACTACGGCTACGCAAAGAAAGCAGAAAGGACGATAGGAACAACCTCTGAGTATCGCACGTCGGCTAAGGCTTTACTCTCTTGTCTGTATGACGACTAAAGTCGGCAGATGCGTGACGGCTCAAATACTCATCAGATCATCAATCTGTCTGAATTTTGTTTCGATATTCCAACTGTTTGCGGTATTCAAGCGGTTCGTGTTTATAGACGAGCAACGCCCTGTTCGGTCTTGTCCTAAGTAGCCAAGGTTATCGAGTGGCGCAAGTCGAGTAACCAGCAGGGCGCTCTCTTGGTGGGGAAGGGACATTTCTACCTGAGCGACGTACTTTGGGTTGAGATATTGGCTTAGGCTGTCCTTTTGGCTTGTTGTCGCGACTTCCTTTAAACCGTCCCATTTGAGAACCCTCACGCAAGGGAGGCTTCGCCGCTGCGCGCCCTTGCGCTGCAGAACCTGCAACTGGGTACGGACAGTCAGACGCTCACCAAGACCGAAAGGAAATACCATGTCAGCACTTGTTCAATACTCAAATGTTTCGTTATTCACATCAGAAGAAAAGGGCACCCTTGACCAGGCCGCAAGCATTCTCAAATCCAAACTGTTTATTTCAGAACAAACGCCATTAACCTCGCCTGAATTGGTGAAATCGTTCTGCCAAACGTCCTTGGCCGCTTGTGAGTCTGAAGTGTTTGGGATTATCTTCCTCGATAATCAACATCGAGTGTTGCGCACCAAAGAGATGTTCTACGGTACCGTTAATGCCGCTTCGGTCTATCCGCGTGAAGTCGTGAAAGCGTCGCTGGCCGCGAACGCGAGTGCGGTTATTCTCTATCATAACCACCCAAGTGGCGACGCCACCCCAAGTCAAGCTGACCGACGCATTACCCGTCAACTGACGGATGCGTTGGCATTGGTTGATATCCGAGTACTGGACCACTTTGTGGTTTCATTTGAGTGTGTGGTGTCTTTTTCTGAGCGAGGCTGGATTTAAAAAAGCGGCTTATGGCCGCTGATTGAAACAGGGTAGGAGACTACCCTTTAACACATTTTTGGACAATTCCGAGTTGCGTCTTTTGCTAATATAGCAAAGCATGAATTATTAAAAGTATGGAAAAAGTCGCTTACGTGAGTGTCCAGTATCACTGGAGCAGATCATTTGTTATATTTTTTTACCTGAGAACAATGCAACACACCCTATAACTTCCACTTTTACATCAGTAAAGTGTTCATTTAACGATGTCACCAATGAGTCTAAATCATCGTTGTTATTACTAAATATGCCTTTCTTATTGTAAACACCCATCAATTTTTTAGCGAAAAAGTTCAGTTTCGTACCCTTACCTAAAATTGTACTACCAAACAAAACCCCACCTTCGTTCATATGGCTTTTTAAATGCTTAAACATAATGCCTTTACCAATTAAATTTCCAGGCAAACAATGAAGCAAATAATTAACACTAATTGAGTCAAATTTTTCGATACTTAATTCAAGAGGCTCAAGTACATCCCCACAGTAAACTTCAGGTTGAAAATGACTAATTGCTTTTGAGGTTGTATCAAGACTATTTTCATTCAAATCTAGCAAAGCGATACGTTTTGTTGTTTGTGGTAGGTAATTCTTAAGGTAATAACCTGAGCCAACGCCAACATCTAAGTGATTAGATGAAACTAACATTGAAAATTGCTCACTAATAAGTCTAGTTGGGCATTTCCAAAAATAGTTATTTGATACTCCTAAAACCCAGAAATCGTATATTGATAGTACTTTCTTCGAGTAAACCGCTTGTCCAGCAATTGAGGCTTCTTGATTCATTTTAATTTCATATAGTTATAAATTATTAAAGTGCAATTTATACTAAAAAGTGAAGATTGCAAATCATACCAGAGATAAAAAATATAACCTTTTAATAACGTGCCAGCACACATTGCTTCCGATTCAAGGCACGTTATCAATCAAAAACTTCCCTTTAGTTCTCTACTATTCAATAGCCTAGAAATAGTTGAACAACATATTCGTGCGTAACTGTGATTGAAGTTCAGTCTGTTGTGGATTATAAAATTTAGCTACATTGTTGGATCTCTAGGCATGAGGAAAAGTAAGGCAAGTTGCAGGGTTTGAAACTGAGTTCAATCCCTCTCTGGCTCACAATGGGGCAGAGGCGTGTTACAAACTTTAAGCTCCCCCTTTAAGCTCCCCCGTAATGACAAACTTCAGTAGATAGTTAGATTTCGGATAATC
>NZ_JBGONU010000121.1:0-2470 GCF_041439295.1 Vibrio sp. 1F253
TAAATCGTGGTTGCCGTGATTTAATACAATAATGATGTTCTGTCTCAGTTCATCGATGGAGATGTTTTGAATGTCGTTCTTGTGATTGACGTTGATAATGTCAATCTGCCCTTGGGTTTGGTCTCGAATTAAAAACGAGTGTTCAATCGAGGTGCTGATGATGGTGGTGTTTAAATTCTCTCCTTGATGGAATTGGGTTAATTGTTTGG
Organism: Vibrio sp. 1F253; assembly: GCF_041439295.1. NCBI lineage: Bacteria > Pseudomonadati > Pseudomonadota > Gammaproteobacteria > Vibrionales > Vibrionaceae > Vibrio > Vibrio sp. 1F253. The sequence continues at coordinate 210 of NZ_JBGONU010000121.1, forward strand.
ACTTTGTGCCTAGGGTTCTTGGGTTAATGTCTAGGGAGGTGTCTTTATTTCCTTGAGTGTCTAAATAGGTCACTTCAATGGCTTTAGTTTCACCTTCTTTATTGTGGATGTTGGTTAACATCGCAGGATGAAGGGATCTATCTTCGGATGAATAGACCGCTGGGTGGAACTTAACCTGGTTATTTTCAATGTTATTGACACCGAGCTTGTTTAAGTAGGTTTGGGCCAGTGTGTTATCCATCGGTAAGCTTTGATTGATATAATCTTTAGCCCGTTCTTCAAACTGCGCAATATGCCTAGGTGTGGTGCTCAGTAATTTGTCGTGTTGACTGTTTTCCTCCAATTGATATTTGTCCGGTTCGTTTAGCATCTTGTGCGCTTCATTCATCGCGGCTTTATAATTCATTTCCTTATGACTCATGATTAGGTTAATCAATGCGCCTTTTTCGCCTGTGGTGTAGTCTTTGAAATACCCGCGATGCTCTCCAGTTAAGGTGACTTTAATGGCCGATTTTCCAATACCAAAGGTTAAATAATCCCGGTCTGATTTGGATTGATTCGGCTGGCCTAATAACTGAATGGCGAGGCTTTCGGTGTATTTTGGTAGCTGCGTATTGATGTGCTCCCTAAATGTGTTGTAGTCAAAGTCACCGCTTTTATTTTGGAACCGGACGTCCTCATGAGGGAGTGCATTACGGTTAAAGTAGGTGGTGTCTTTGGGTGGAATTTGGTTGAGGGTTTCTATCGCACTGGCTTTATGGCTCTCTTTAGAAAGCCAGCTTTTGACCAATTGTTTTGTGTTGTCGGTATAGAGCCGAATGTGCTGACTGGCACGAGTCACATCGATACCGGCGCGTCTTAAGTTGGTCAGTGCGCCTTTGCTTTGTATCGCGCTAATGACGTGTTGATAGGTGGACCCTTGCGCCATGTCTGCGGTTCGACTGTAAGCGTAGTCCCAATGCCCGTCTTTAAGCTCGTTGGGGTTAATGGTGAGCGCTTGTCCTGTTTTGGATTGCGCTTTGATGCCTTCCTCATTGGCTTGCGTGATGCGGTATTCGACGTTGGCTTTGATGTCACGACTTTTATCGGTAAAGCGCGTGATGATTTTATCGCCCGTCGAAAGTGGCTTTTCTGACGCAGAGAACAGGGTGGTGAAGCGGTGGTCACGGTTGCGCGGTAAGAATGGCCTAGTCTTACCTGTCGCTGCGTCTTGAAGTGTCACCACGCCATGCTCTGAGTCAACGTGAGTGATTGTCGCGTACTCACCGGGTCTGGTGCTCAATATCAAGCCTTTTTGATACGGCATCATGGTAGTGAGCTCTTCACCCGTGGCGCCGATTGAGCGTAGCCGGGTTGCGACGACGTTCTCTTTGCCTAACTCACTCTGTTTCATCAAACCGACACGGATGTATTCGGTGATGGTGTCACGCTCCTGGTTGGTGTAAGCGATGATAAGCGTGTTTTCTCTGGTTTCTGGGGTGCGCTCTAAATAGTCTTTGGCGACCACATAAGGCAGCTTCTCTGTGGCGGTGAGCTGCGCTCTGCGTCGGTCTTTGTCGTTTTCATTCAGCGTAGAAATGACATGTTGGCTGTTGCCTTGGGTATCAGGGGCTTGCTGCTGGAGTTTATCTAGGGCGCTGAGCGGCTGTTTATCAATGGTGTTTTGCTGTGCATTGTGCAAAGTGTCATTTTGTGGGCGTACCATATCGGTCATGTAAGCGGTATCGATGCGCCCTTGACTTATGGCCAGCTCAAAGGGTTTACCGGCACTGAGCGATAACAACTGCTCTTTATCGCCCAATTTGACTGTTTTGGACTGACTGTCATTGACCAGCTTTGTGAACTCATCGGCTTGCTTATTGCTGACCATGGAGCTTTCATCGAGAAAGAACAAGGTGTGTTGATAGTCACTGGCTTCTCGATTGCCTTGTCGGATGTCAGAAAGCAAACTGTCTAGCGTTTGCGCTTTCACGCCTTTGCTTTCGAGCTCTGCAACCGCGGCGTGCGTGGGCGCAAGACCGATGACGCTTTGTTCTGGTTGCTGGCTGGCTTCTTTCACTAACTGGATAAATTCAATGTTGGATTCAAGCAGGGTGGACTTACCTGTGCCGGCTAACCCTTGGATGGCCACAAAGCTGTCTTTGGTGGTTGAGATAAGGGTGATGGCGTCCTTTTGCCCTTGGGTTAGGCGAGGCTTGGTATCGAGAAAGTCTTGCACCTGCTTAGGCGTTGCAAAAGGTTGATGTTGGCCTTTACCATCA
>NZ_JBGONU010000122.1:0-2386 GCF_041439295.1 Vibrio sp. 1F253
CTGTCGTGATAGCTAAATCACTGAACCGACGCGGCCTCCCGCGCTTATTCTGTTTGCTTTGCGCCCAGCCGCTTATCGCCTCTTCATCAATCCAAAAGGTCAGAGAGCCACGGTTAATGAGTGATTGATTGTATTGCTTCCAGTTGGTTGTTTTATAACGAGGTTTAGGCATAGGGCTACGAGAGGGAGTGAATGTAGCTGAGCAGATCGTAGGTTCTGGATTTAGTTCCATTGAATTACGCAACAAAGCCGGTTGGCCTGTCACACCTCTAACTAGATTTGCGACAGAACCGTATTTTAGTACTCGTAAGTTTAATAACCTTGAGTTATTACTCTCAAGGGAAAAAATGTCACATATTAAATATATCCGTGTATGACGAGAACATTGAAACTGATTTGATATTATCCTCAGCTTTTTTCTCTTTCGGAATTAATTTAATTTCTCCTTCATTTACAGTATAACCAAGGCTACTTCCAGTAAATGAATTCTCTAGTTCATCTTTGTCATCTATCCATTTCCATCTTTGTGTTCGCTTTAAACTGCAAGGGCTGACTTTTTTAATGTTACTAGCATCCAAGCACATACCTGGTTGGCTTGTACTCTGATATCGATTAAGTGTATCGAAAATAAATGACTGCTTTAGTTCGGATATATTACAAGTATCAGAATTAACACTGAGGTTTTTATTAACACTTACACATTTATTGTTAAATTTACCCAATTGTAAATTAACCGGCTTTCCGCCAATAAATACAGGATTATCCCAATCAACAGTGAATTTAATATCTTTTTTTACATTTTTAATTTTAAAGTCTTTTTCATTAGGATAATAATATCTTAGGACTTCCCAAGATGGGATTTCTGAATAATAACGATACCCAGTAATTCCAACCGATGAGGATATACTAATGTCTGTTGTCCCTGTAGTCTCAGGTTCAGAATAATAGATTACTTCCATTTTGGGTGTGAAGTTTGCGTACCCTATTGGATTGATTAAGTGTAACCTCCCAAAATAATTTTTTCTGACTGTTACTCCATATGGCGATTCATCTTTTTGTATCGCATGTGGTGAATTATATTGCTCTCTAGACCATTTGAAAGATACATGTTGAGGGCTTTTTGACGATTTCGTTACCGCATAATCAAATGTTTTATATGATAACCACTTGGATTCTGTCCATGACGCGTTGGCATTTAGACTAATTTTGGGTGATGTTTTATCTGCACCAACATCACCTCCAATACCAAATTGAAAAGTTGATACTTCCTTCTTATCATAATTTACATTTAAATTTGTTGCTGGAATGGTTCTTAAAATACTTGTTTTATTATTTGATGCCATCATTTCAAACGTATAGTTTTGTGCTATTGCGGATGACACCCATTCAGATTCAATCCCACCACTTGGCCAAACAATGCCTCTTGAGGCTAAGTACATCGAATATATTTCAGGGTTTAGACTAATCCCTGCGCCAGTGGTTGAATCATCAATGCCAACTCTTACTATTTTAGCATCAGGCGTTGCTGAGCCGATTGTTCCGAACGCAAGGGAGCGTTGCATGTTTATCTTATAAACAAGCGAAATGTTAGCATTTTTACAAAGATGCCGCGATCTATCTCCTAATTGGGTGTTCCAAGTGATATCACATTCAGAATCAGTAATTTGTTTAGTCGCATTATAATATCTAGAAATACTCGGTACCGGTGAGTGTACTACTGGGGTGTTTGATGTTGAACGTTTTTGCCTTTTTGGTGCAGGTTTACTCAAAATTGGGATATTTGTGTCATATCTATCCTTGATCTCTGTAAACATAACGTTATGGTTATGTTCAGTTATTGCAATATAATCAGATTCCAATGAAATACCAAATACCTTTCTAAAGACATGTTTTGCCTTTATTTTTCCTTTATTTCCTTCTATTTCACTAAAATCAACCAGATAACGATAACCATTATTTACAATTAAATCAATTGCATTTTCAATGCCATTTGAATAAATTCCTGATTCTAACCAATACTTTGCATTTATATAAACCAAGTCTGAATTATCAACCATATCACTCATTATATGTATTGATTCACCAACGGGAATGTTTATACCTTCTTGCAGTGTATCGCTAGCTAAAACTGATCTAGATATTAAAACTGATGTTACTAAAATTCCTATTAAATTCAAACGTTTCATAATACTCCTAAATATTTTTTAGTTTTAAAATTAATATGATGGTACTTTGTTGGCACCTTAAATTAATCACTTATAACCTTGATGATTAAGTTTATCATTATACATATAAATTCATAATGGAAAGGTGATTTATGGCTCAATTTATGGGCTTTGTTGCGTAATTCAGTGGAACTAAATCCAGAACCTACGATCTGATCAGC
>NZ_JBGONU010000123.1:0-2288 GCF_041439295.1 Vibrio sp. 1F253
GAACGGCGGACTGTTAATCCGTATGTCGCAAGTTCAAGTCTTGCAAGGGGAGCCACATTCAAGAAAGCCAAGTCGAGAGACTTGGCTTTTTTTCGTTTGAATAAAAGTAACGCAATTCAATAACACATCAGTTCAACATTAAATCTTGATCTTCGAGTAAATGGACTACGTCCGCCACCCTCAATAGAGTAATTGCTCTTGCCTCTGTTTATTCATTTGACAGCGAAAAATGTTCTTCTGGGGACTTTTTTTTCTTCGTAAATTTAATCTTCATCATGTTTTGATACCTTTCTGATACCTGCACTGCACGACTTAGCTTAAGATTCGTGAATGATACACCATACTTATTATTAGATCGCTGCACGGGGAAATATGAAATTAAAAACGCAAGCTTATTTATTATCAGGCATCATTTTGATTGCCTTGCTCGCACTTACGGCTACAGGTTTATGGACCTTAAGAGTTGCTAGCAACATAGACAACAAAGCTCGCGTGACAGAGCTATTTAAAAGTGCATACAGCATTCTTACTGAAGTCGAAAAAATGGCTATTGATGGCACTCTAGAAGAACAACAAGCCAAACAGCTGGCCACTCGCCTACTGCGCAACAATATCTATAAAGACAATGAATATGTATATGTTGCTGATGAATATATGACTTTTGTCGCAACACCTTTAGATCCGCAACTACACGGAACCAGCTTTAATGATTTTAAAGATGGCGATGGAAATAGCGTTGGCCAACTTATTCAGCGAGCACTTGGCAATAGAACAGGACAAATAGTCGAATACACCTGGACACAAAAACTCCCCGACGGAAGCATTGAAGAAAAACTGTCCATCGCAGAAAAAACACCTCATTGGGGTTGGGTTGTAGGTACAGGTATCGGCTTCAATGAAGTCAACGCAAGGTTTTGGTCAACAGCACAATGGCAACTGATTTTATGTTTGGCTATTGCTGGTGTCATTCTTTCAAGCTTGATTATCTCAATTAAACGTATGCTATCGCTACTTGGCGGTGAACCCAAAGACGTAAGAGAAGCAGTACAAGCTGTCGCAGAAGGAAAAATCCAAACATCGTTTGAGACTCAAGCTGAGCAAGGCAGTATCTATCACGCTGTACAACAAATGAGTCAATCACTGGCAGAGTTAGTATCAAACCTCAACTCTTCAATGCTAGCGTTAAGAGGCGAATTACAGCGCGTGGAAGATCGTGCAGGTTCTATCGCTCAACTTACTGAAACTCAGCAACAATCAACTGAAATGATCGCAACAGCAATGACTGAGATGGCGTCTTCAGCAAATAATGTTGCCGATTCAGCTGGCGATACAGCTCGTAACACCGACGAGGCAGACAAACAAAGCCAACATACTCAGCTCCTAATCCACAACACAGTAGATAATATTCAAGGCCTAGCAGGACAATTAGGTACAGCCAGTGAAGCTGTTGCTAACCTAGACAACGACGTAAACAATATTGTTAAGGTATTGGACGTTATAGGCGATATTGCAGAGCAAACTAACCTGTTAGCACTTAACGCTGCTATTGAGGCTGCGCGAGCGGGTGAACAAGGTCGTGGATTTGCAGTAGTGGCGGATGAGGTACGTAATCTTGCTGGTCGAACGCAATCGAGCACCAAAGAGATTCAGTTAATGATCAATAATCTTCAAGAAGGTTCCCGTAACGCCATTCAAACAATGAATGTGTGCGCGGCAACGAGTGAAAGTACTGTAGCAGAGTCTCAGAATGCCTCTGAAGCTCTACAACAGATTGTGATTGCATTAGAGTCTATATCATCAATGAGCCATCAAATCGCAACAGCAGCCGCTGAGCAGACTCAGGTAAGCGATGATATATCGAAGCGTATCAATATGATCGAAGAAAGTGGCAACCAACTGAGCGATGTCGTAACGGAAAGCCATAACAGCACTCAAACTTTAGCTTCTCTTTCTAACGAATTAGAGACTTGGGTAAATAGGTTTGAAGTAAAACACTAAACTCTCGAGAAAAACCTTTAATATAAAAGCACGTTTTCATACGTGCTTTTTTTATTTCAGCGCCCATTCAAAGCAGTTAACCGTAGTTTTGCCATCTTTTAAGGCATGCTAGACCTAGGTTTTTCTACCCAAACGAACAAAAACAACCCACTAAGTATAGAAAAACATCAAACAATACTTTTTTTGCAATTTAATGTTGACCCAGAACGCGAAAACACGTTTAATACACCTCGTCGCCCGGATAGCTCAGTCGGTAGAGCAGAGGATTGAAAATCCTCGTGTCGGTGGTT
>NZ_JBGONU010000124.1:0-2151 GCF_041439295.1 Vibrio sp. 1F253
TTCGCGAGCTTGTCTTTATCTTTGGGATGAATGGCCGCGTCGTTTTGCGCTTCAATATGCACAGAGTGAAACCAGGCCATCTGTTCGGTCGCCGATAACGTTTTAGGGCTTGATACGGTGGTTTGAGTGTTGCTTGGTAGCGGCTTAGGTTTGGGCGTTACGGGCATTGCCTTTGGCTCGTTGTACCAGCGCCACCCAGGAGGGGTTTCTTGAGCAAGAGCTGGATGGAGGTGAGTCAGCAGCGCTAGGGTAATGACGCAAAGCAGAGGTTTTTTCATCATCATAGACCTTGATTCCGTGGAGGCGGTTATCCGCCCGTGGCACTTTGAAGTCGTTTCTTGATTTCATCAAAGTTGGGGAGGTTGGTGTTGGCACGCATTTCCGGGTAGAACTCTTTAAAATCAATGTATTCAAAATTGATTTGACCCAGTTCTTCGGGCGTAATGGCGGCGCAGGTGGGATTTTTAGCACTGCCTAACCGTTTACCCAGTTGCTGAAGAGACCCTTGCTCTTGGATGATTTTGGCCAGCTTGTTGTCGTAAACGCAGTAACTGCGCTTTTTACGGGTGCAGACACCCAGCACTTTCTTGGCGCAGTATTGCCCCACGTACAGGGTTAAGCCTTTCTCTTTGGCTTCCCCCAGCGCTTCTTCCGCTTCGCTGCATTTCGCTCCCAATCCTTGCCCCCATCCTGAGTCTTTACAACAATCGTTGAAGCCCGCGAGTTTCTTACTGCACTTCATCGGCTTTCCCGTGAATATTTTGGGTGGGTCGCCGATGTCTTTCACGGCTTCGGCAAGCCCTGCCAGTGCCGCAACGGACTTATCAAAATTGTTATTCAATTTGGGCGCCTCCTCGTAACACTCCCCGTCAAGACAGAAGGAGTGCTCCCCACATTGCAGATCAGTGGCTCGGCATGTCTTCTCAGCACAACGCTTTGTGACCTCTTGCTCGATGCACACCCCATTTTGCTTAAGGCTGCAATGTTGAGTTTGAGTCGTACAGTCTTTCGGGAGGTTTGCGCAGGTATTAGGGCGGTCACAATGATGGTCTATCCGATATTTCCAACAATTGAGCGTGGTGGGAATGCCATTAATGGTGCGGGTGGCTCGACCTTCAATACATTGCTGGCGAGTGATCTTGCACGAGTTCATCAGGCGGCATTGTGTTCGCCAGGTCATGGTGTTTTTGATGCAGTTCCCTCCGGATAAGGAGAATCCGTTTGAACAGCTCAAGGTGGCTTTTTTCGTTTGTGTGGTGGGTCGACAAATCTCGTAGCGTTTATGCCAGTATGCGCTCCATTGCCAGTTTAAGTTGATGGTATATTTTAAATCGCCAAGCGTGTAGCCTTGGTTGGGAGAGACTATCTTTCCATCCCAAAAATACGTGGTTTCTGATCCCGAAAAACCTCTTCTAGTCCCTGATTGCCTCACGTAATTGTCATTATTGTATCGGCATTGTGGGAGGGGGCGTTGGCAATCCCTCCCTTGTTGTGTCCAACCGGATGGACAGCGGTAGCTCACCTCACCGGTGCTCACGGAGGCAACGGGGACTTTTGTACAAGGCACATTGTTATTCGTTGGACGATGACACTGTTTAGGAATGTGTTCGATAAGGCACTGGGAGCCGCTATCACAATCCACATAGGCATTTGAGAGACCGTGAGTGATTTCAAAAGCATTCTCTTGGCCAAGTAAGGCAAAGCGCATCGCCGGGTCGTCTTTAACATCGGGTCGACCTTTATTGAAGTTCGCGTTGATGTCTTGAGCCAATCCATTGGTCACAAACTCTGTCCCTTTTTGTGCATTGATATCACCGTCTGACAGTCTTGACTCTTTTGGACTGCGGATCTCTTGTCGACACGTGGCGTCTTTGCAATAGTCATCGACATTGAGCGGAAGCGCATGAGGCGTGAGAGCTTGGCTTGCCGTTTGCTTCGCCCAATTGGCGCTCTCGGTAAAGGTGTGTTGTTCGCTGGCAAGAGTGAGAGTAGATAAAAAACTGAGCGTGAGCGCAGCCCAGAGGTCAATGCGCATAAGGAGCACCTCATCAAAAGTTGGGGTGAGAGAGGGTTATTGGGCATAGAGCGTGCGCAACAGTGGGTGAATGTTTTGCTGCGCATCCCCGGCCGCGAGGTAATCCAGAGCTTGGT
>NZ_JBGONU010000125.1:0-1921 GCF_041439295.1 Vibrio sp. 1F253
AACGGCGGACTGTTAATCCGTATGTCGCAAGTTCAAGTCTTGCAAGGGGAGCCAATTAAAGAAAGCCGCATCATTGATGCGGCTTTTTTGCATCTAAAGATCCTAGCGTGCCTCCATCTCCCTCACCTTTCTAATCGCTCATTCAGTACAGAAACTCTCAGTCTTAATTTTCTTGTAAAACAATTAGGCCTTACTCTTTTGATTTAGCTTTAATCACCCAACGACATGTCGAAACCTTTCTAGCGAGCTTGCTACTTGGTTATCTAAGAGTGAACCAAATAAGCGCTAGAATGGCTCTGTTGATGACTTAACCTGGGTGATATACGGTTTCACTCTTTATCGAAACTATCCACTATAATAGCCCCCATAGACGCGGGCATTGATATAACAATGACACGTTTAAACGAGACTATTGGATCGCTTAATAGAGGCAACTTATCCAAACATGTCAGGACCAAAGCAACTACCAACGCCGTCATAGCATAAGCAATAACAATTCTGAAAATAAACACCGGCATGCGCGCAACAACATTTTTTTGAAAGACACTTTCATAAGTATAAAAGCCTAAGAACACAGCTGATAATAAAAATAGCAGCAACAGATTAGCAGTAGGCAAAGTCTCCCCTAACTTCCAGGCTTCTTCGGAAAAAGAAATCGGTACAGCCAAAGCAAAAGATCCTACAAAGATCTGACTGGCATCTTCAAAGTTAAAGCTTAATTTCATAGTTCGCCCCATTAGCTTTTAAGGCTTTATCTATTTGTTAAAATAATCACTAAAATATCACCCGATGATCTTTTTTTGAGTCTATTCTTACCAAGTGAACGATAACGCCCTTCTAGCTTAATATTAGTCGCAATAGCCAAAACATAGCTTGAATTAACCAGCAAGAAATCAATATGTTCAGAGTAAAGTGGTCAACATAACTAATTCATATCGAGTCAACAAACACATCAGAGTAGAAAAGAGACCGGTAAACATCTCCTAAGATACCTGAACCTAGAGCCAGAGAGTCTCGATCTGATTGGATAATAAATATCACTGCACGAATACGAGAAATTCTCTATTTCTTAGCATATGTATCCCACCGGCACCAATTTGGGCCCTTAATCTAGCGACTTTCTCCTTCAACCTGAAATATAGTCCAATTCCCCTTTGAGATACTTTTCAAACAGGGTGCTCAATACAATTAAGAGTGGTTTAAGCTTAATGAATAACAAGAGGATGAAGTCACCTCATTAAGGGCTATAGCGCTCTTAGCAGAAACATCCATGATCGATTCCTAATTACACATCAGAAGTACCCTCTAGATTCACAGAGAAAAATAGAAGTCAGGTATCGTAGACGAAGGGCTGTTAACTAATACTAAAGTGCACTCGCTTGATAAAGCAAACATCTGCGAACGCAGGGCACATAGGATGAGTTGTAAGCCTTATATAACTTCGATATTGAATGGATACAGCTGAGTCAGAACAGTCTCATTAACCTGACTTATAACGTCGCATAGCTCGAGTATTTGAGTGCTAAGCTTAAAGCTATATGCGTTTGTGAAACGCGTGCTCGTTTCAAATAACAACTGGTGTAGAAAATACAAATAAAAAGACTCTAATCGTAGAGTTAGACTTTCTAATAAATAACAGAATAATGGGACACGTTAACTAGGAGTCATGGGTTACGCGCAAACCTTGTGTAAAAGTCATTCAATGGAAGGGTGAACACTATAATTTAGATGCAAAAAGCCCCGCGATTTCTAGCGAGACTTCTTATAAATGGTGGAGTGCTTGGGGTCGCAGGCGACCGGGACTCGTTGCTCGAAGACAAAATTATCGTATCCAGAAACGACGAAAGCCTAGTCATAAGACTAGGCTTTCTAATAAGTGGCGGAGTGGACGGGACTCGAACCCGCGACCCCCGGCGTGACA
>NZ_JBGONU010000126.1:0-1877 GCF_041439295.1 Vibrio sp. 1F253
TCAAAGCGCTGCTTGATGATAGGGTAAGCTTCTTCACATCGCTTGTAGGTGCTTCGGCCGCCGCCTTCATCAAGATAAAGGGCGCGCAACGGGCTTTGCCTAACGCCGTCTAAAAAGGCAAAAATATCAGGGGCGGTAAAGAGTTCATCCCAGGTGTATTTCCCATTGATTCTCACATCCCCAATCATGCAGTTATGAAAGTAGTCTCGCCAGAGTTTTTGCAGCGCCAGCTCATTAATCCTGGATTGTCTTGAGAGCTGATACAGCTCAGAGCCAAACAACATCCCAGTACGACCATAACGCTCATCGTCGGAGGTGGTGAAAATGCCTTCCACACCTTCGGCCATCCCCACCATGATAGAAGAGAAAAAGTAAGTAGGCACGGCCACGAGGTAAGGGACATTATCCACCTTGTAAGCCTTACCCGGTTGCGTCTTATCAATGATGAGCATGTCGGCTTTCATGTTGATAAGAAACAGGGGTACGGCAAAGAACACCACCATCCATTTGATGAGGTCTTTGGGGTTACGTGACAGCATGAAGATAAACAAACTGGTGATAAGCCCCAGCATCATGCACATCTGTAAGTAATCCCCAAAGGTATTGGTTCTAAAAAAAGTGGCCAGCGCATTAAAGGCTTTGTTGACCACTTCGCCGGAAGTGTAAGTGTAATATTCGAGTATCATAGGTCAGTTCCCATAAGCCGGGGTAGGTTTGGTGGTCGTGCTGATTTCTTTTGTGCTTTGCTGCGTGGTCTTTCTTTGCGAGTCAATCAGTTGATTGCGGTTGTTGAGCGCCTCAATGGCGTTCTCGGCCAGCCCCGCGGTAAAGCGTTTGGCGTTATCGATATCACGAGTGATGAGGGCGATGTCATCCTGGCTGTTGTTGGTGTTGGCCAAGGATTGGCGGGCAACATTTAACATGCTCACGAGGTACTGATTAAGCAGCTCCACCGCTATCATTCGCGAGTAGTTGCTGGTATCGGGGGTTTGATTGGCGGATAAGTCGTCAATAAAGAACTTGAGTACCGGCGTTTGAATCAGCTCCAGAAAACCCTCTTGTTGACGCGTGAGTCTTTGGTCGGTGGCTATCTTTTGCAGTATCGATTCCAGTTGTTTGCGTATCTGGTTTTGTATGCCGTTAGTTTGACTTATGGATAAGTTATTGCGCTTGGTAATGGTAATGCACGCATCTGGGCCTGTTTTGCGACACTGATAAACGTCAGCCTTGCCCCCTTCGAGCAGCACGTTGACGAGGTTGTTGTTGTCGGTCAAAAGGCTAGGGTAATAACGCGGATTACCGTCTTTGTCGTACACGTAAGAGCCTGACAAACTCATCATGAATTGCGCTAGATTTTTGTCGGAGGACAAAAAAGCGTTATTCATGATCGCAGACCAGACCACGTTGTGATTGGTTTGGGTCATGTCTTTCAGGGCTGGATCCTTTTTGGCGTCCTTTAGCTGACCCGCTGCTTTGCCTCCTGCGCCACATTCCTGCTGCCCTTGAACCCAATCTGAGAAGGCGTTGTTTTGTGTCCCAAGCGTCGCGCAGACATGCTTTTTGGTAGCAGGAGCGGCAAAGGCGGCCAGTCCACCGATGGACGCTTGCGCGGCTTCACAAGAGTTCACCGATTGATTGAGATATTTGTCGAGCCTGGCTTGGAGATTATCCAGATTTTGCTTGAGCTGCGGTGCCCAGGTTTGCAGGGCTAAGTTGACAATAAAAGGAGGGGCATTATGAATAATGGCTTTGCCCAGTTTCACCAGTTGGTCTGAGCTGATGTGTGAAAATCCCCCCATAAACATATCAATGCCAGTGCACCCGGTACTGATGGAGGGGACAGTGACGCTGACCAACTGTGCATCGACAATTTGATT
>NZ_JBGONU010000127.1:0-1820 GCF_041439295.1 Vibrio sp. 1F253
GGGGCGTGCGACGTGAAGTCGTATGAAGCGCTGTTCACCGCTTAACGAGTGAACCATTTGTATCACCAGATGAACCTAGGAGCCTGAATAAAGTAGCGGCTCTGACAATGTAACGAAGGTTGGCATTTGCCAATCGGGATCTAAATCGTGAGAGGACGATCCTCCTGATAACCACAATCGGGTGAGTGCTAGGTAGTCAGTATGATGAACATAAGTAAATCCGCGTAAGGTGCGTTATGTGATGAAACAGCGGAAGTGGTTAATACGCTGTAGCCAAAAGGCATGAGAGTCGGAAAGAGATTGCCCCATGCTCTTTCGTGATCATTGAACTCTTCGCACCATAGCGGGCATCTACCCTGACATTGCGCGACATACGGAACACGGTAAGCCTGTATCACTCCCTTTGGGAAAGCCTTTGTGGCCGATAGTGATGCAGGTATAGGAGGTTGGAAAAAGCGAAGGCTGCATTGTAACGATGCAGATACAGACTTGTGTCTGGTCACGAAAGTGAGCCCACTTCCGACTGGTCTCCCGTTGCGAGAGAATATGAAGAACTTTATTCAAGGAGAAACGCAAATGATGATTTCAAAAGAGATTAGTGCCTCTCCTGACAGCGCTCAATGGCAGTCAATCGACTGGAAAACCGTTGAAGCGCATGTATTAAAGCTCCAGATGCGTATCGCAAAGGCAACTCGAGAAGGTAAACACGGCAAAGTGAAAGCTTTGCAATGGATACTGACTCACTCGCGTTCAGCAAAACTTCTTGCTGTTAAGCGAGTATCTCAAAACAAAGGCAGTAAAACGTCTGGAATAGATGGTGTTATCTGGAATACAGATACACGCCGTATGAAAGCAGTGAATCAAATGAGTCGAAGAGCTTATCAAGCTAGACCGCTCAAGCGTATCTATATCCCCAAAAAGAATGGCAAACTTCGACCACTGGGTATCCCGTGCATGATAGATAGAGCGCAACAAGCGCTTCACCTATTAGCATTGGAGCCTGTGTCGGAAAGCCTTGCAGACCCTAACAGTTACGGTTTTCGACCAAGGCGAAGCACCGCTGATGCTATCGGGCAGTGTTTTATCTGCTTGAGTCAAAAGCGTTCAGCGCAATGGGTTCTTGAAGGGGACATCAAAGCCTGTTTCGACAAAATCGGGCATCAATGGCTGATGGACAATGTTGCCGTTGACAAGCGTATGTTGGGACAATGGCTAAAGTCTGGCTTTGTAGACAAAGGGCTATTTTACGACACCGATGAAGGTACGCCTCAAGGTGGGATTATATCCCCAACCTTGATGTTAATGACTCTCTCTGGTCTCGAACAGCAAATTAAGTCTACCGCTCTCAAAAAGGGAGCAAGAGCCAATTTTATTGGATACGCCGACGATTTCGTCGTCACTTGCGCTTCAAAGGAAGTGCTTGAGAACGATATCAAACCGTTGATTGCTGACTTCTTAGCGGAAAGAGGCTTAACACTCTCCGAAGAGAAAACGCACATCACTCACATCAATGATGGCTTTGATTTCCTAGGTTTTAATCATAGGAAGTATAAAGGAAAATTGCTCATTAAGCCGAGTAAATCCAACACGTTAATGTTCTTAAGTAATCTGCGTGAACTCATCAAAAAGCACGTAACCCTTCCAGTGAATGATCTTATCAAACTGATAAATCCGAAACTCAGGGGATGGTCGAACTACTATCGACACTGCGTGGCAAAACAGATATTCGGTTATGTCGGTCACAAACTATTCCATACGTTATGGCACTGGGCTAAAAGGCGTCATCCAACAAAGTCTAAAACTTGGATCGCCCTAAAATA
>NZ_JBGONU010000128.1:0-1774 GCF_041439295.1 Vibrio sp. 1F253
TAGTGATTGTACTCACTTAACTCAGTGTCCAAAACTGCTGGTGCGGATCACTTTAAGTTGAACCTGTGAAATTGGATAGTGAAATTCCCGCGTGGTTTTATTAGAATTATAAATATAGATTATTAATCAATATTATATAAATATGGGCAGCATAAAGATTACTGTAGATCGCATCCAGCCCGGCCTACATATACGACTCCCCCTAAAATGGAACGAACACCCATTTTTATTCAACAGCTTCAAAATAAAAGATGACGCTCAAGTGAAAATAATTCGACATCTTGGGATTAAGCATGTCTATATAAATCTAAGTCAAAGCGATACTGCACCTTTACCTTCTAATCACGAGATAGAGAAAGGGGCCGATTCAGATCTACAGATAAGCCTTGAAACTGAAAGGATGTGGAAAGATAAGCATGAACGTATCGAAACCCTAAGCTCTTACCGTCGTAGAGTCAGTCATTGTGAGAAAGAGTTCGAGCGCTCGCTTGCTCGAATGCGTTCAGTAATGACAAAAATTCGTAACCGACCTATAGATGCGGTAGGAGAGGTTAAAAGTCTAGTTGATGATATTGTTGAAATACTGGCAAGTGACGATAGCGTTACCTTACACCTTATGAATGCTAAAGCTGACTTTGAAGACATTTACTTTCATACATTAAATGTCTCTGTCGTTGCGTTAATGATAGGTAAAGCTAAAGGCTACAATACTCAACAATTGAAAGCGCTTTCTTTTGCTGCGTTGTTCCATGATGTAGGAAAGATCAAAATACCAGCTGCAATACTTAGAAAGCAGAGTACGCTGACAGCACCGGAAGAGAATTACCTAAAACTTCATACGAAATATGGTGCTGATATTGTCTCTGGAATTGATGACTTTCCTGAAAGTGCCAAAAAAGTAATCGTTCAACATCATGAAATGAATGATGGCTCTGGTTATCCTGAAGGCTTAAAAGAAGAAGAGATAGATGAACTTACCAAAATAGTTTCAGTGGCTAACGCATTCGATAATCTTTGTCATGGTAAAGCGCAATCTCAACAAATGATCCCATACTTGGCATTGTCCCACTTATATAAGAACTGCAAACATCTATATAGTCAGGATAATTTGAGCCTATTAGTTAAGTTCATGGGAGTCTATCCGCCGGGTACTGTCGTGCAGCTTTCCAATGAATCAATTGGAATCGTGATTTCGGTTAATGCCAAACATATGCTTTATCCGAACGTACTGATCTATGATCCTAGCGTTCCAAGAACCCAAGCCCCGATCATTGACCTATTTACTAAAGAGATAAAAATTGTCAATGCAGTTAATCCAAGCAAGTTACCGGAGCAAGTTAGAGAATATCTAAACCCTAGGGCTCGTTTATCTTACTTTTTTGATAATTGCGAGTAGTTATCCACAGGTTGTTGTGGGTAGTTTGTTCGAAACTTGGGTTGAAAGTTGTATAAATAAGCCCTTGGTTGAAATGTCTTCGCTTAACCTCTTTTTTTTAATAAAAAACGCATTTAATGCTTGCCAATAAAAGCTGCATCTCTATAATGCTGCCTCACTGACACGGTAGACGCCATAAGGCTTCAGCGAAGAATGTTGGTAAGGCAACTAGCTTAAAGCGTTTAAACGCTCCTACTTTTAAAAAGTAGAAATTAATTCCCAATAAGTGTTTGACACTAAGAATTAAAACGCTAGAATGGCCGTCCACTTCGAGAGGCTCCTTGCTTAAAAGGAACGCTCAACAAGTGAAGCTCTTTAACAATTTAAACCTATCAATCT
>NZ_JBGONU010000129.1:0-1756 GCF_041439295.1 Vibrio sp. 1F253
CATTAGTGATTGTACTCACTTAACTCAGTGTCCAAAACTGCTGGTGCGGATCATTACAACACATTCTTTGCGTCCCATTGGTTCGATAGTCTTTGTAACTCATCGTGATACGGCCATCCACGTTATAACTTAATTGGTTGGGATTTAACCCGATACGATTGCAATACCGAGATAGATAACCCACTACCGCTGTAGGCTCGTGGAGTACAGGTTTACTGTACACAACCCATCTCTTACTAGCGGCTTCCTCTAATAAATTACTGTGCGTTGCTATCAACTCGCTTACTCGACATAACATCTCTTTCTTAAAGCGAACGGATAAGGCTTTAACCGGAAGCAGGTAACTCTCTTTTCTTGTCGGTTGCCATTGCCGATCTTTTGTAAGCACCCCACTCGGTAGTAGGCAATGAATATGAGTATGTTGACTCAGATTTCTTCCCCAAGTGTGAAGAACCATTAATGCTCCAAGTTGACCGACAAGGTGATGCCGCTCATTAGCAAACGCGCATAATGTTGCCCACACTGAATGAAACAAGCATTGATAAACCACCTTAGGATGCGCTTTAACCAGAGCATTGAACTCGTGAGGTAAGGTAAAAACCATATGATGGTAGGCCACAGGTAAAATATCTTGGCTTCGCTTTGTTAGCCATTGCTGTCTCATCTGCTCTTGGCAATTGGGGCAATGACGGTCTCGACAAGAGCAGTACCAACGCGTTTCATGACCACATTGCTGACAACGCCAGTCGTAGCTGCCCATACGCTCTGTTCGGCAGTCTCTTAAATGGTTAAGCACTTGCCACTGTCTCGGTGTGACTTTGCTTTTATCAAGCTCTTCTAAGCCTTGTGTTAATACGGCTTGGTAAGGAGATAATGCGTTCATTCGCTCTCCTCCCATAGTTGAGCAACTAAGTCGAACTTACTTCCGTCCGAGCTTTCGTTGTGATGACCTATCCAATGGGTGTACCTCAATGTCGTTTTGATATTCGAATGTCCGAGGTAACGCTGAAGAACATTCAAAGGCATGCCCGACTCAAGCTGATGAGTCGCATAAGCGTGCCTCAAAGCGTGTATTCCTCCTAATTTTCTGACGTTTGCCTCAACTTTTGCTGCTTTGAAGCATTTCTGCAGAGAGCTAATACCCAATGGCTTTTCGGGCTCTAGGCTGGGAAACAGCACTACGGTGGGATGATAATGACACCAGTAATTTCGAAGATGATTCAGTTGGCTATCACCCAGTGGAACAAAGCGATCTTTTTTACCTTTACCACAATGAATGTGCAGTCGTTTCGCCGCACCATCAATGTCTTTCACGTACAAGCCGACGACCTCACTGACACGTAGGCCACATCCATAACACATTTCAAGTGCGGTCTGATATTTAAGACTTCGACAATGACTAATGATACTTCTTACTTCCTCGCGATTAAGCAGCTCCGGTATTTTACTGGCGCGTTTAATCGGGGGAACCAGTCGCTCTTCAAATTCTCTATTCAAAACGGCACGATAAAAGAACAAGATGGCATTCAAAGCTTGAGCACAAGTACTACTACTTAAACTCCGCTCTGTGGTGAGCGTACGTAAATACGCACTAATTTGTTGATCAGTGAGTAAATCGGGGGACAGATCGTAAGTAGTAGATAGATCTTTAACCCAACGTAAATAGCTTGCATGGGTTTTCGGAGAAAAACGGCGAACCGCCATTTCATCGATAAGTTGTTGTCTTAATAGGGTCATGATGTATTCCTTAATCTAT
>NZ_JBGONU010000130.1:0-1744 GCF_041439295.1 Vibrio sp. 1F253
GGTGGGTTACACTTATTTTCAGTGCTCCAAGGGACAGCGCTCCGCGCTTTTTTCCACGCGTCCACATCGCACTTCGCCACCACCGAAAAGTGATCGCGGCAGGTCTCGATCACGTGACCTAACCATTCCAACCCGATCACCCGTTTGGTGGTTTCGCCGTACTGGTTAATCTGCGTTTCATGAGCGAGGCGTAAATCCCCAATGTGCTGGGTAAACTCTTTCCAGCGTGATTTATCCGCATGCTCATGTAGGTCGATTAACGCTTCATCAATCGCCACATCGGCTTTGTTCGCGCGTCTGAGTTGTCGCCACAGACCCACGGCAGGAGAGCCCGATTGTGAAAACTGCTTAATGCCCCAAGCGCTGGCCCACGCTCTGACCGAGACTGCAGTTTCTTCCGCGGCGCCTTTGGGCAGGTGTGCGCCGTTAATGTTTTTGGAGATGTATTTGATGATGTAGCCAGTAGCGCTACCTTTCTTAGGGTTGCAAGGTTTCGCGTGAAAACGGGCTTTGCGTTTCTTTTTGTTGTAGAGCTCGTCGCCATCTTCACTTCGGGCAATCTTCGCACAAATGCGCATGAGCTCGGCTTTGTATTCAGCAGGGCAATAGACAAAGGCATGCAAGTGAGGCGTGCCGTCTTTGTGGGGCTCGGCCACCCGTAGGCCAAACCAAGGAATGTCTTGTTTGGCGAAGTGGGCGCGGGCGAGCCTCCATTGCTCCATCAGGCTTTGATGCGCTTCTTTGACGGTGCAGCCGTTCCACTTAGGTGAATTACGGTGATACTTTGAGGGCAACGTCCAATTGATGAAGACCCCTTCAAATCCCATATCGATGGCCCGCTCTTCATCCCCGCGACTGCGAACCACCAATTCAACGCGGCGGTTTTCAAGGTTCGTTGTCGTGCGAGAGGCCACCTCATCGAGATTGAACTCTTGCAGGGTGTCGTGGTTGATGACCACCATACTTTTCATGAAGGCTTCGGACTCGCGTAATTGCTGCTTGAAGTTGGAGAGAGTCAGGCGCGACACATAGCGATGTTGACTGGGTTGTTCTCCGACATTGCCAAGGGTGACTTGAGCGTGTTCAATGTAGCGCTTGCGAAGGCGTTTGAATTTACGCACTAAGTTTTTAGGATCAATACAACGACGAATCGCGCACTCTAAAAGGATTTCAGCGTCACGAACTGTCAGCGTTTGACCGATATCACGCGTGTCGGCACTCGGAGGCTCAATGAAGACCTTGAGCATCAAGTCTCGGATTTGTTCAAAGGCATAATGCAGGGCGTGGTAGTAATCCGTGGGGCTTTCGGGAATGTCATCAGCGTCTGTCACGGCAATATCATTGATGATATCGACAAAGGCCACGGTGAGTTGAATGGCGAAATTTTTAAGCGCATCATCGCTCATCAAGATGTCGTGAGTCAGTTCGAGCGGTTTGGGCTCATGGCTTATGAAACCAAACGGGAATTTTTGGGTAAAGTGGTGGACGACGTTATCCACAAAGCTCACGCGTTCGGTGATGAATAAGGCGAGGTTACGGTCGGTCGGATTGCCGCGCTTTTTCCTCAGTCCTAGTTTAAGTTCCAGATCTTGACGCATCATCACCGGCAGGTGCGCCGTGAGATTGGAGACATACTGACTTAACGACAGAGTGATGTTGGGTTGATGGAATTGTTTGTAGGTACTCATATCCAACCTTAAGTTTTTCCTTTACTCACTGTTCCCCAAGGCTCGATACAACCTCG
>NZ_JBGONU010000131.1:0-1723 GCF_041439295.1 Vibrio sp. 1F253
ACTGACACTCAGATGCGAAAGCGTGGGGAGCAAACAGGATTAGATACCCTGGTAGTCCACGCCGTAAACGATGTCTACTTGGAGGTTGTGGCCTTGAGCCGTGGCTTTCGGAGCTAACGCGTTAAGTAGACCGCCTGGGGAGTACGGTCGCAAGATTAAAACTCAAATGAATTGACGGGGGCCCGCACAAGCGGTGGAGCATGTGGTTTAATTCGATGCAACGCGAAGAACCTTACCTACTCTTGACATCCAGAGAAGCCAGCGGAGACGCAGGTGTGCCTTCGGGAGCTCTGAGACAGGTGCTGCATGGCTGTCGTCAGCTCGTGTTGTGAAATGTTGGGTTAAGTCCCGCAACGAGCGCAACCCTTATCCTTGTTTGCCAGCGAGTAATGTCGGGAACTCCAGGGAGACTGCCGGTGATAAACCGGAGGAAGGTGGGGACGACGTCAAGTCATCATGGCCCTTACGAGTAGGGCTACACACGTGCTACAATGGCGCATACAGAGGGCAGCAAGCTAGCGATAGTGAGCGAATCCCAAAAAGTGCGTCGTAGTCCGGATTGGAGTCTGCAACTCGACTCCATGAAGTCGGAATCGCTAGTAATCGTGAATCAGAATGTCACGGTGAATACGTTCCCGGGCCTTGTACACACCGCCCGTCACACCATGGGAGTGGGCTGCAAAAGAAGTGGGTAGTTTAACCTTTCGGGGAGGACGCTCACCACTTTGTGGTTCATGACTGGGGTGAAGTCGTAACAAGGTAGCCCTAGGGGAACCTGGGGCTGGATCACCTCCTTATACGAAGATAGTCACGATGAGTACCCACACAGATTGATTAGGTTTAGAAAAGTAAAGAGACGAAGAACTCCCAAGTTCTTCAATATCCAGTGTCCCGTTCGTCTAGAGGCCTAGGACACCGCCCTTTCACGGCGGTAACAGGGGTTCGACTCCCCTACGGGATACCATTGGGTCGTTAGCTCAGTTGGTAGAGCAGTTGACTTTTAATCAATTGGTCGCAGGTTCGAATCCTGCACGACCCACCATTCTTTCTCCGCGAAGGAATTAAAACTATCGTGGGCGATTAGCTCAGTTGGGAGAGCACCTGCCTTACAAGCAGGGGGTCACTGGTTCGAGCCCGGTATCGCCCACCATTCTCTAAATATTCTTGGTTATAGTCATATCCAAACCACTTCTTTTGTCGTTGGTTGGTGTGTTTGACCCTGAGAGTCTTTAGAAAATGTGAAATTTAGAACACTGGTTCTTAAAGTCTCATGCTCTTTAACAATTTGGAAAGCTGACTGATTGATTTACTTACGAGTAATTCAATCAAATTTAAAAGTTCTCAATGTTTATCTTTCATTAGATAAACACAACAAACACATTCAAGTGTCTTGTATTCGATTCAAACTTGTTTGAATCACAATTGAGTCCGGCAAACAGTTATCAAGAATTAACCCTTCTTGATGACAACCAAAAACCTTGGTTAGTTGCCATACACTAAGACCCTTTCGGGTTGTATGGTTAAGTGACTAAGCGTACACGGTGGATGCCTTGGCAGTCAGAGGCGATGAAAGGCGTAATAACTTGCGATAAGCCCAGATTAGGTAGTAATAACCTTTTGAGTCTGGGATTCCTGAATGGGGAAACCCACTTGCATAAGCAAGTATCCTGTTGTGAATACATAGCAACAGGAGGCAAACCGGGGGAACTGAAACATCTAAGTA
>NZ_JBGONU010000132.1:0-1628 GCF_041439295.1 Vibrio sp. 1F253
GGCTACTTCCCCCTCGCCGCGATTAAAACGCTTTTATCTCGAACAAAATTTAACCTCGAAAGGTCAACACGCCCTAGTGTGAGCAGTCCTTTATTTCGTTTATTGACCAACTGTCATATTCAACTATTTTTTAATTTCGCTCTCGAAATAAATGAACTAATGACTCAGATCAACTTAATTGTGTTCATTTGGTGCTTTTTGTAAAACAAAAGTTGAAAGATTCAAAAATTATTGAATAATGGGCTTAACTAAAATTGAAGTAAACACTTCATCCAATTCGTACTGAAACAGGATCCATATCCAATGTCTAATTCGTTTGTTCTGGTTATTAACTCGGGTAGTTCATCCCTAAAATTTGCTGTTATTGATTCTGTTTCTGGTGAAGCCGTATTGAGTGGCTTAGGGGAGTGTTTTGGTCTTGAAGATGCTCGTATGAGCTGGAAGTATCAAGGTCAGAAAACTGAAATTGCCATTCAAGGTGAAGATAACCACCACAAAATTGCCATTGGCAAACTGGTTGGATTGATGGAAGATCTAGGCTTCACTGCTGATATAGTGGCTATCGGGCACCGTATCGTTCACGGCGGCGAGAAGTTCACTCAAACGGTTCGTATTACTGAAGAAGTAACGAGTGAGATTGAGAGCCTATCTGACCTAGCTCCACTTCATAACCCTGCAGGTGCTATTGGTATCCGCGCTGCGATTGAAGCTTTCCCTTCTTTACCTCAATTTGCTGTATTTGATACGGCTTTCCACCAAACAATGCCACAACGTGCATTTACTGGTGCAATCGCAAAAGAACTATACACAGACTTCGGTGTTCGTCGTTACGGTTTCCACGGTACGAGCCACTACTTCGTTAGCCGTGAAGCTGCGAAAATGGTCAACAAGCCAGTTGAACAAGCTAGCTTCATCTCTGTTCACCTAGGTAACGGTGCATCTGTATGTGCTATCAAAGACGGTAACAGTGTTGATACGTCAATGGGCTTCACACCGCTTTCTGGCCTTATGATGGGCACACGTTGTGGTGACTTAGACCCTGGTATCATCGAGTACCTACTAAAGAAAGGTTGGTCACAAGAGCAAGTATTTAACTCTCTAAACAAGGAGTCTGGCTTCCTTGGCGTGTCTGGTCTAACGAGCGATGCTCGTGGCATTCTAGAAGCGATGGAAGAGGGCCACGAAGGCGCTAAGCTTGCTTTCGAGGTGTTTACTTACCGCGTTGCTAAATACGTTGCTTCTTACCTTGCAACGCTAGACTCTTTAGACGGCATCATCTTCACTGGTGGTATCGGTGAGAACTCTCTACCAATTCGTCGTGAGATCCTAAGCAACCTTAAGATTCTTGGTTTTGTTGAAGACGTAGCAGGCAATGAAGCCGCTCGCTTTGGCGCAGAAGGTATCATCGCTAAATCAGAGATGTTAGACGCAGTAGCAATGGTTATTCCAACGAATGAAGAGTTCGTAATTGCTCAACAGTCGGTAGAGCTTCTGTAATTTAAGTAACTGTTTAAGTAAATATAGACGATTTGAAAGCGAGCCCTGGTGGCTCGCTTTTTTGTTTCTTGTTCGGGGTGATCCGCACCAGCAGTTTTGGACACTGAGTTAAGTGAGTACAATCACTAATG
>NZ_JBGONU010000133.1:0-1584 GCF_041439295.1 Vibrio sp. 1F253
ACGAGTAACGCTATCCAGGTCGGCGATAAGCCCATGCTGTTCAGTGAGACGAGTAACTCCATTACTTACCCCTGAATTTAAATGAAAAGAACTCCAGTAAGTAACGCACCATAGAGCGAAACCCAAACGTGTCGATGACCACCGCACCCACTATGTACCAATAGTACTCGGGCACAAATTCCAACGCTTTGAACCCTTCTTGAACATACTCCGCATAGTCTGGGATAAACGACAAGATCAGAGGAACAAACACCACCAAGAGAATGAACTCATCTTTAAGGCCGCGATCTTTGAGGCTCACCCTATCTAAATCGGCGGCCTGTTCATCTCCAGACTGTAAACGCTTCACTTGAGCTTGGTGACGCTCTTGCTCGATCTCATCTTGTCGCTTGAGGGCATTCGCTTTATTGAGGCCGTGCTGCTTATAGGCATCAATGCCGCCAGTGATGAGGTTGGCGATGGCGCCTATCATGCGTAAACCCGTTTATCGAGTTCCACATGAGGCCCATCTTTAAAGCTGACCCAATCCCCACCCCAGACAATAGGCACATTCAGCTCTTTTGCCGCTTGTTTAAACGCCCAACTCACTTGTTCGTAATAACTAAAGCCCCACGTGACTTTGCTGTTTTCGTCATACACCACAAAATCAATCGCATGGCCTGACTGGTGCCGGCTTTTTTTACTGTAGCCATCGAGTTGGCTAGCGCCTTTTTTGAAGAGCGCATTTTGCTCTTCGGCCGTTCGCTTTCCCGAGGTAATGCCAAAATCAAACGGGGTTAACTCAATCGCCCTGCGAACCACGCGTTTGAGATCGCCATGAACCCCAATCATGCGAGACTCGCTTCTTGCTGATAACGCAAACTGACTGAGTGCTTTATCGACGGTTTTTTTGTTCATGAAATACACTCCTAGTAAAGTGAAGAGCACAACGAGCGCACTCAACTTTTTAATGGTCATTATTCGAAATCCGGTAACTGGGTCACGAGTAAGGCTCTGGCTGTCTCACGCTTGGAGAGAACCTCTTGGGGGACGTCCGCACCGTTTTCTACTTGGCGTACTAAGTAAAAATCGGTCGCATCAAGGTAATGTTTAGCCTTTGCGCGCCTTTCAGATTGTTCTTTATTTTGTTGAGCCTCTAGTGACAGGACAAAAGCCTCACCAGTCCATCGGTAGAGTTCGGGATTAACGGCGACGTCTTGCGTCAGTTGGACATCTAAACGGATTAATTGAGTTGACGCTTGAGGCGCGTTGATCGTGACAATTCGCCCCTGCGTATCGACCTGTATCATCGCTCTAACTCCTTAAAGGTCGTTCGAGACACAATGCACACTTGAATATCAATATAATTGCAAGTAAATATGATTTTTTTCGCGTTGCTCGGTGTCAAAATAGGAATGAAATAACATCGCCTTGAAAAGCCAGCCACAAAGGGAACTACCATTGCCCTATGGCTATTAGCTACCATCTCGTCATGATCATCAAAGCATTGAGACCAAAAGACGACTTGATCTAAGTTCCTTGAATTTTCTCTATCCAACCAACCCACTCGTACTTCCAGTAGCTCTACATCATCTGACAGAGAAA
>NZ_JBGONU010000134.1:0-1549 GCF_041439295.1 Vibrio sp. 1F253
AGAGAAGCTGCTTAGTAAACAAGCGAATGATGACAACTACCTTGAAAAACGCCGATTTTTTTCCATTACAAGTTCCACAACTCCAGATTAAATTTTTTGAGTAGATTGAAAAATCAGGGTGTATTTCTTTGGGAATGTAATGATCTACTGTAACAGCTGGAAGAAGTCCACAGTTAGGGCATATTTGTCTAAGATGAACATCTTGGTTTAATTTAATGGAATTTTTTAAATCACTTACAGTATTAGATCTCCCCTCATAAAGGTATATAAGAGCTTCTTTTTCTGTATTATTTCTATTTGAATTGGAGATTGTCAATAAATCATTATTATTGAATTTATTATCATACTCTAAGTATCTAACTTTAACACTACTAGACAAAGACTCAAGTGTCGGTTTTTTTGTTGGCAAACCTTTGTAAGTGCTATTCATTGCACCGACGGCTATTGTATATATGTTATCATTGTCACATACATAAGGTTTTATTTTTCATTATTACGAAGGCTCTCTAAATACAGCTCACAGCTTAAGCTAAGTTTTCCTTCGAAGAGGTCGTTTATTTCCTCTATACTATTATTTCTAAATAAATTTTTTAATAATTCTTTATAAGGCTGGTTTATTTCAAAAGTGTTAAAAACCTCGTTAGTGATCGAGCTTAAACTATCTCCTAAAGTCTCTATTTCTAGTACTCTAGAGTTAACTTTACCACTATTGTTATCAAATACACGGATGAACTTAGATGGTACTTGTTGAAGTACTATTGGAGAGTGTGTAGCTATAATTGCATAGGCGTTTAGGTCTATAAGAATGTGTTTTATCGCCGGAATTAAATGTGATATAGCTCTTGGGTGAAGATGAAGTTCTGGTTCATCAAATAACAAACTTGATTCTTTTTTTGTCTCCGCAATTATTTGTGTGAAAGAATATAGTAATATACTTTCTCCAGAGCTTAATAATTTATTATCTATTATGTTGGAGAATATTTTTCTATCAAAAAATTCTTCTTTTATGTAATTTAATTTATCATCAGGTATGAAATTATTTAAAGTATCTAACCAAAGATCAATAGCGTGTCTTTCTGATATTTTTTTACAACATGATTTATATACAGATAACATGTTCTTTCTGTTCATAAACCCGTCTTTGTTTCTTAAACCACAATATTTATAACTAAACGTTTTTTTCTCCGCTGGTATTTCAAATGTATCGAAAGCACTAAATGATGCAGAGATCACTTTACTAAATGAAGGGCGGTGTTCTGTGAATACTCCCTTATTCTTTCGACCGCTAAGACTTAAAGCCAAATCAGCCAAATAAGTCGTTTTTCCTGTTCCGTTCTCTCCAATAATGACATTAATTCTTGATTTTATTGGGATTCTACTGTCAAAATCGAAAAAACAAGATGTGTTATACGCTTCATCACCATTATTGAATTCGAACGAAAAAGAGTCAGTATAGCTCTCTTTATTTACTATATACCGCCCTAATTTTAAAGCTCCGGCGTTTTTCAAGGTAGTTGTCATCATTCGCTTGTTTACTAAGCAGCTTCTC
>NZ_JBGONU010000135.1:0-1546 GCF_041439295.1 Vibrio sp. 1F253
TCATTAGTGATTGTACTCACTTAACTCAGTGTCCAAAACTGCTGGTGCGGATCATCTTTGACGTTTTGGCATAAGAGGAGTTATCTGAAAGCAGGATTATGGGGGATCTACTCTAAGAAGGTTTTGTCCAAAAATGTTTCAGAAACAGTTTGTGGGAAGTTCAAGTCTGTAGAGCCATAAAGCTACATATTTGCTACATAAAAAATGATTTTAGGTTTATTTTATTTCTTAAGTTATTGAAATTAAATTGATATTCAACTTTTTGATTTCCCCTTAATAGGGCGTTAGGTACCAAATTGTAGATTTCTTCAACACTATTGATATTCAACAATACACTGAGGCTTTTGATGCTTATACTCTCTAGCGATGGGTATATGCTGTCTATATGTAATCTAAAAGCCTAAGGAGAATCCAATGGTAAAAACTTGGTCAAGTGAGTCCTCTTCAGATAAGTCTTGTAGCAAATGCGGTTCTATTTACTCTGTAACTATGCATCGCTTTCCAACTCGTGATAATGACACATTCAACTGTCAAGTTTGTGGCAACTTAATGGATTCATGGAATAGTACTACCTGCCCAATGTACGAGTTAAAACTAAGAAAAGAACTTACAGAATAACGCACATCTAGCTAAGTATTTTTGATGGGTTCAAACGCCTTGTATTAGTCGTTTGAATCCACTTTTGCGGTTACGGTGATCACTCTGAATTAAGGTAGGCGTTTTGTCCTCCCCTTACCACGCTGCATGGTTAGTTGATATAAATAGAAAATGTAGGCTTAGAATGAGATTAGATAATAGGGAACTTCACGAGTTACTCACTGAAAAAGGAGTTACTCATTTTCATCACGCAAATACAGTGGCTACCTCAATTACGTTTATTGAGAATGATGGTTTGTTGTCTCGGGGAGATGTTGCGAGTAATGGACTTTTCCAAACTCCTCAAGCTTCTGACGAAGAAGATATCAGATTTGACGTTTGGGGTGATGTGTTCATTGATACTGTGGATCTCCATGGTTTATTTCCAAGACAAAACCTATATGGTCCAGTTTTGTTTAAATTTAACCTTGAGTTTTTGTTAAATGAAGATTTGCATATTTGGGTTACCAAGAATAACCCAATGTTTTGGAATGATAACTTAACGCAAGAGGATAAATATTTTCAAAGTGTGGATGAACTCAGAGAACGATGGGATGAGTTTGATACCCAGAGAAAAATGGTCACAATTAGAAAGCCTCAAAGACCAGTTTTGTTTCAATGTTTAGACGAGATTGTAATTGACAACCCTCAAGTTACAATAAGTGACGATATCAGCCTTAGAAGAGAGTCACAGAATGCGTTGTATCTTGCTACAGAGCAGCACCCTCAGCTAAGAAATTTAATTCGAGTGCGAGAATTGTTTTTGTACTCAAAATTACCTGAAAGACATACCTGTACCTGAGTTGGCTAGGCTGTTCTTACCTAGAAATCATTCGTACTTTGGCTAAAAGCACCTAACTAATAAGGATTAAGGTGTTGCGTAGCCAACACTAAATCCCAAGTGTTGAAC
>NZ_JBGONU010000136.1:0-1512 GCF_041439295.1 Vibrio sp. 1F253
TTCAACACTTGGGATTTAGTGTTGGCTACGCAACACCTTAATCCTTATTAGTTATATGCCATTTTCCAACGTTACTTGAAAACTCCCCTTCGTCCGTTTTGCTACCTTAAACTCTATATCCCTTATGTTGCTTTCGAATAAAGCCTTTAACGCATGACGTTGTTTATCTGGCATCTTTTCACCAAATATTACTGATTTTATAGCTTGAGGGGGATACTTTAAAAACTGAGCAGATTTTTTATTACATGAGCTTTGGTAAATGATGCGCAACTCTTCTTCGTATTTCCAGTCTAGTGGTTTAGTCGCCAACATTTTTTTATATATATCTTTACTATGACTCAAAGAGGCATCTAGAGCATTTTCGTAAGGTTCAGCTTCATTGTCACAAGATACATCTTCTAAAGCATAACTATGGTAGTTAATTTGATCCATAACTACAGCGAGAACTGCAGTATCTATTTCCGGTGGATTTGCTTGGTAATTCACCTCATAAATTTCTGCAAAGTTCGGATTATTGAACAGCACAAGGTGAGGATCAAACTCCAGACAGAATCCCCTAAGTCCGTTTGCATAGTGTGACCACATTAATAAATTATCAGGTCTTTTGCTGAAGCAAGTGATTCTTGCATGATCTATTACACCCATAACATCTGGCTCGGTACCTATTATAGATTCAGTATAAAGGGCATAATTCTCGTTTGCATCAGGATCATCTAGACTGTCGAACCCCCAAGCTTTAAAAATATCCTCCATACGTGATGAAGTATCTTCTATAGAAGGAAAGCCAGTTGAAATACTGCACCAACACTCAAAAGGGTCATTAAAAGACTCATAATGATTCATATATAGTTCATTGTTTAGAATATTTGTTACTGCATATTCAGTAAAAGTATAATATTTAAACACTAGCTCTCCTGTTTATCATGGCATATAACGCTTAAGTATTTATCCGTTGTCGTAGCACAATGGATAAATACCTGTTGGACTTGGCCGCTTCTATCTATGGAGTTTGCTTTTTAGGACTGACTTACGTTCCACTCTTATCATTAAGACTGGTACCCCATCAGCCGTCCATTTTCCACTTCTAGCCACCAATTTATCTACTGCGACTATACCCGTTGCATAATCTTTTTAAAAGCGAACAATACCCCTCTCTCGCCATAACACAACGATAATTTTATTCATTACAATCAGACAACTAGGTCAGTCGGTGCTCTGAAACGACTATCCTAGGTCTAATATTGATGCACACGAGTACCATGCTGTTGCTATGGCAGTTCGGACAACAAGGTTTCTCTTTCAGCACTTCCGATTTCTCTACGGGTCGCTTTCGTAAGCTTTGCCTAATTTCCGCTATCGCTTTTACCCGTACAGCATTAGCTAAAAAGCCATAGTAGCGTATTCGCATTAGCCCTTTAGGCAACACATGTAAAAGTAAGCGTCGAAGTAACTCGCCCGCATTATGATCTGCTCCAGTCAGACTGGACACTTAGCTAAGCGACATTTCGCTTT
>NZ_JBGONU010000137.1:0-1390 GCF_041439295.1 Vibrio sp. 1F253
CTGGCGTCAACGTCGGCCAAACAACGATAACCGCCACTAAAGATGGCGTCACCAGTAGCACAGTGAGCGTGGATGTATATACATGTACGCTCACTGGTGCTTCATGTATTGATATATTCGATACTGGGAGTGGGAAGTTGTTTACCAATTCACCATCAAAAATCGCTCTTCATAGCATCGGAGGAAGTGTCAATAATGGTTTTACGCAAGAAATTGGAACCTCTGGGCCTGCTGGAGATTTCTTTTGGTTCACCTGGGAGAATGCATCTAGATTATGTGCCACATATGGTAACGAAAGCTTAGCAGGACGCACCAACTGGCGTTTGGCAACAAAAAATGAGTTAAAGTTAGAGCTCTTCAATACATACGGCAATATGTTCAACGCGCGCGGCTGGCCAGTCAGGCTCAGTTACTGGTCAAGTACAAGTCGTGGTCCTGGATTTTTAAATGCAAGCCTCAAGAATGGTAACGAAGGGGCTAGTATGGGAGAAGAGGAGTTGTACGCGTCTTGCGTCTCAGTTCCTTAACGTTTAACGTATGAGTTCTTGAGCTTCAAACCTATAACCACCTACTTCGGCAGGTGGTTATCTTTTTCGTAGATGTACACACACCCAATAGTCTAACTAGCTAATAGCAATAGGTTATTTTTAATGGGAATGCTGGAGATAATTTCCAAATTCCTATTCCTATTCCTCCACTACCCTTAAAGATTAAATTGCTGTTTTTAAGTCGGTTTTTCTTATCTAAAATCTCGAAAATCATCTTGCGCAGATGTACTTATTGAGACTTCCAAATAGCGTATACTACACACGTATCGCCACCCCAATTTCACTGCAGAGCAGTGGCTCTCCTAAAGAGTTTAAATTCTCTCTCCTAACTCGTGAACGTAAAGTCGCTTACCTGAGAAATATCGAACAGGTTCAATTACTCCATGCTCTTTTCGACAGAGCCAAAGTCACGGCATTAATTTTTTCTGAGTTCAAAGCTGAGCTTGCTCATAGTATTAATCAGTTACGTCAAAATTCACAAAGTATGAAAAATGGCTATCATTGTGCGCTTCTTGCTTCAAATGGACATGCTGATTTTTCCCCTATAAATCGCTCTGAAGAGCTAACTCGCCCGTTTAACATAGTAGGAATAATGAACACCAAAGATCTAAAGTAGACTAGTTAAGTTTTTGTTGTTAACAGTTGTTTTATTTAATGTCGTTAAAGCTAGGGATGGTTATCTTTGGCGCTTGCCCTCTCCCTTTTTTGTTGTATTTTGATGTGAGTGTCATTTAAAAGCTAGTAATGGAGGAGAGTTATGCTTTCTCGACCTCTTTACTTGCTTTACACACATATGTCGAATTGTAGTAACAGGACTACTTTGTCTAACGCGTTAGACTTTT
>NZ_JBGONU010000138.1:0-1363 GCF_041439295.1 Vibrio sp. 1F253
GAAATACGCGAAACGGGGTTGTTCTATCTTTAAATTTAATTACGCAACAAAGCCGCCTTAGCCCCAAATTGTGAAAGTGTAAGGACGAGTTTCAATAATATTTTCCCAACTGCTTTTGGGGTACAACTTGGCAATAGATTAGAGCCTAAGCTTTTCAAAAAAGTATTGAAAAAAGTTAATGAATGGCATGGATTTGAGGATGGTAGAATAACTGCATTAATGTCAGATATGTGTGATGAGCTTAAGACAGACAGATTAAAGCGTTACCAACAAAACTTATGATAAATTAAAGCCCGCACTTTGCGGGCTTTTTTGTATCTACTTAAATTTGTGCTTAGTCGGAATCCACGGCGCTGACTTCATTCAGCGACCACCACGAAATGGCAAAAGATTTTCCTTAGCAGGGCGCTTATGTAGTTCATCTATCTGACCGTGTAAATTAACAAATTATTGAGCGGGCTTAGCAAAGCAGCGGCCAGACGTTGGTTTGCTCAACACGGCCTTTGGCACAAATGAGTTCTATCGCCAGCTCTTTCAGCACGCGCCCGTATTGGGTTTGGCCAACTTGTTTGTGTTTCTCCTGATTCACTCGAAATATGGAATGTTTGTCGCTGTAAAATGCGATGGGTTTACCGTGCGCGTCGAGGTATTCACGCGTCGCTAACATGTAGTCAAAAGCGGATTCCGTCTCGCTGAATCTTAGGTTCATCAAGCGGCCAGTCGCATCGTCAATGAACACCAATAGGCAGCATTTGTCGCTGCGGCCTTCAAACCTGTCATGATGGGAGCCGTCAATTTGGATAAGTTTACCCAAGCAATCACGACGGTAACGAGGCTGATAGACCCAAGGTTTTCATTGCGCATGTGGAAGCCACAGCCCGTCAGCGATCATCCATTGACGGAGTGTTTCTTTAGAGACGGCCAGATTGTGCAGTTCAGTCAGTTTTTCCAGAGCGAACGTTGGTGAGAAGTCAGAGTAATGCTCACGGATAAGTTTCAGTATTTCAATTCTGAAATGTTCTGAGTAGCGTCGATTACTTGGGCGGCCACGCGCTGCGTGTGTAAGACTTTGCGCGCCAAGAGAGACAAGTTTGTTTACCAAACGTCGGATATGACGCGCAGACAGGTTCAAAATGATAGCAGCGTCAACTTGGCGTAGTCGTTTTTCACGTACGTCAGTCAGAACCTTAAATCGATGAATATCTTTTTCACTCATAGTAATAAGCATCCGGATAACTCCTAAGCAGACCAATATAGGTAAGCTTAGGAGGACATTTTAAAATTGCTCAAACCGGACATTACTATCTGGTGATCTGCTCCAGTCAGACTGGACACTTAGCTAAGCGACATTTCGCTTTTCAAA
>NZ_JBGONU010000139.1:0-1327 GCF_041439295.1 Vibrio sp. 1F253
GTTCAACACTTGGGATTTAGTGTTGGCTACGCAACACCTTAATCCTTATTTGTTAGGTTATAGGGCTAGAGGTTACAATACCAGCTTCAAACCATTGCTTTATTACGTAATCATAAAATGCGGCATTTGGCTTGGATCCACAAACATTTACAAGTTCATGACCAGTCTGGGTTAAAAGTGCCGTCCCCAAATTAATTTGGTTGTCTTGCTGTTGCTTGAGGTATAAATCGGTAGGCTTACCGTAGTAATGAAATCGTTCATCCTGTCCAAGTTTTCTTCTAACATATCCTGCTGTTGGCTCAAACGAAATTAACCCTATTGCATCAAGGTGCTTTAAGTTAGAAAAGTTCACACCTACTTCATTATAAACATCAGCATTCACGTCAAATATCAGCGGGATACAGTTACCATGAAACCCTACGAACTGGCAAAGGTCTGTGAACATTTTTGCATCTTTCTTATCCATAGATGCGACAAAATCAACCGTCCGTTTAGAGAAAGTTCCGGGCTTATTAGCCTCTTTGGACAACAACTTGGACCATAATGACTGCATTTCTGAGTCAGATACATTTTCACATTTAGAGAAGAAATGAGCTACCCAATCTTCCTCTAGAGCTTCGGTATTAGAATCATCAGGCAATTCTTGAATCGCCTGTGCGGTTATACTCTCAATATTCTGCTGCTTCTTAGCTTCTTGAGTTATAACTCTCTGTCTGCTCTATGTCTGAAAGTTCTAACTGAGCCAATAGCTTTATTTTGTCAGCTTCAGCATTGGTTTTAGCCAGCTTTTTGATTTTTCTCGGCTCATACAGTATACCTACAGCATTAGATATTTTTTCAATCAGAACAGTAGCCGGCTTAGATATATCACCTAAATTAACCACAGAATTTCCTTCACTCAATGTTTAACTCCTCTTTTAACCTAACGCCCTGCTAAGGGGTGAGCAACGCAATACTGAAGCCGCCGCAAACCACCTAAATCACAAAAATCAACGCATAGTAAAAATGCCACGCGTTGCGAATCCCTCTTGAGCAGTTTGTTGAACGAAGCCGCTGCGCGGCAGAGTAAAACGAGTACAAGCCATACTCTTGTCACACCATCACCCTGATGGTCTTTGACAGGAGTAACTTATGAATTCCACCGACTTAGAACGCTACAACGCCCTTTATGAACAACACCTTACCAATCTAAAACTGCAAGGTAAACGCCCTGCAACTATTGATGCCTATTCTCGTGCGGTTCGTCGGATCACCGCTCATTTCGATCGCGTTCCTGACACATTAACCACGGCCGATCTCAAACAGTTCTTCGCGTCTCTTATCCAAA
>NZ_JBGONU010000140.1:0-1243 GCF_041439295.1 Vibrio sp. 1F253
TGATCTGCTCCAGTCAGACTGGACACTTAGCTAAGCGACATTTCGCTTTTCAAAGTTCATTGGGCTTAGGTACCCAAGAGCACTGTGCCTTCTCGTTCGATTATAATCAACTTCTATGTACTCGAAGATCGTTTGGCGCATCTGCTCTCTCGTCATAATTGGCTCATATTGAATTGCTTCAACTTTCAGTGAATGGAAGAAGCTCTCAACACATGCGTTATCCCAACAGTTCCCTTTTCTACTCATACTTTGTTTTAAATTATAAGTGCTTATGAGGTCTCGATAGTCTTTCGAACAGTACTGACTACCTCGATCGCTATGAGTTATGACATGCTCAGGGAACCCTCGACGGAATAAAGCCATCGACAAAGCATCACAGACCAGTGAGGCCGTCATTCTCGTATCCATAGACCAACCAATAACTTGCCTTGAATAAAGGTCAATAATGACAGCTAAGTACAGCCAGCCTTCGCTTGTGGCAACATAAGTGATGTCTCCTGCCCATTTTTGATTCGGAGCCGTTGCGTTAAAATCTTGAGCGAGCAAGTTCGGAGCAACGGGCATTTTATGCTTACTGTCCGTTGTACACTTAAACTTGCGAGCTGCTTTCGCTACTAAATCCTGACGTTTCATACTGGCGGCAATGGTCTTAACATTATGGTTATCACCGCTCTCTGCCAGTTCTTTCTGAATACGTCTTGAGCCATCTCGCTCTTTGCTAACGTCAAAGGCTTCTTTTACCTTGGTATCAAACTTTTGGCGCTCTGTCTCACGTTGAATCGCCTTGTGGCGGTTCTCAACCCAATAATAAAACCCACTTCGAGAAACTCTGAACACCTTAGCCATACGGGAAATACTGAAACTCAGCAGGTGTTCGAGCATAAATTCATAGCAATTTACTTTAGATTTTTCGCGAAGTAGGTGGCGGCCTTTTTTACGATTTCTAGCTCTTCTGCTTGCTCTGCCAACTGCCTCTTTAGCTTAGCGACTTCAACGGCCAATTCTTGTTCTCGTTGGCTAATACTAGAATTCTTCTTTGTGGCTTTTCGCCAACCGTAGATCTGAGATTCATGTAACGAGAGCTGTCTTGCGGCTGCAGCGACTCCCACTTTCTCTGCCAGCTTCAGGGTTTCTGCTTTAAATTCAGGAGAATGGATAATACGTTTCTTCTTACTTGTCATGGTTCACCTCATTAGTGATTGTACTCACTTAACTCAGTGTCCAAAACTGCTGGTGCGGATCA
>NZ_JBGONU010000141.1:0-1079 GCF_041439295.1 Vibrio sp. 1F253
CAATTTTCTGTCGAGTTGGTCCGAATTTCTCTCGACACTCTCCAAGTACAACTCTACGGGAAACTCCAAAAGCACGTAGGCCAACGCGCACTAGATCCGGAGATGAAGTGGTATCAAGTCAACTTTAGCTATGACCAAGGCGTCATAGGTTTACTCTCCATTGAAGAAGTCGAGGTCAACACCGATGAATCTTTATGAGCAATCATTCACCCCATCGCAGCAATGGCACCCTTATTTTTTATCCATCGCGCTTTGGGTGGTCTTTTTCATCCCCTCTTTTGCCCTGGCTGAAAATGCCGCCATGGTGAGCTATGAGTTTGACGAAGGCGACACGATCCCCTTGTCACTCTCTTCCATTAACGTGAACCGTTTACTGGTCAACAATGATCGTATTATTTCGATCGTCTGCCCGAAAGGGTTTTGCACCTCAACGGGCAACCAAAAAGACGCTTCCGGCTCCATCACCTTAAAAATTAACCTTCCCTTACCGTTTACCGCGCACCTGACGACAGAGAAAGGGCGATTGTTTGCGCTGTTTATTACCCCCAAAGCTACACCATCTTTGGTCACGGAGTTTGTTTGGTCGCAAAATTACAAAGAGCAGCAAAGCCCGATTGAGCAGGCGGCGGATTATCCCGCCGCCATGACAGCGCTCACCAAAGCCATGATACGTTTTGTCCATGATGGCGCTCCCATTGCTGGTTTTAAACGTCACGACGTTGACCCCAAAACCTTACCCAAAGATGAAGCGTCACTGGCCATCATCCCTCAAACGGTCTTCGTGGGCCGTCATTATTCTGGGGTGGTTTATCAGCTCAAAAATCAAAGCCGCAGTGACATGGCGCTGACCACCGCGCAGTTCTACAGCTATTCCGCACGCTCAGCCGCGCTCGATGCCTATCAATTAAAACCTGGGCAAACTACCACGCTCTATCTCATTACTGGAGGAGGCGCCACCCATGCTCGATAAACAAAAAGACGCCTTGGGCCGTTTTAAGAAACGCGTCTTCAAAGACACCGACGGGGACTTTGAAGACGGCGGCACGATCAATGCCGTGACAAGAAAGCGCAATCGCACC
>NZ_JBGONU010000142.1:0-1057 GCF_041439295.1 Vibrio sp. 1F253
TTTACGCCATGGGCGGTAAAGTGTGGATCCTCGATAAAGGGGCCAGCTATAAAAAGTTGACGCTCAGCCTTGGGGGGACGTACATGACGCACGCCAACATTTTCTTAAATCCCTTCACGCATTTAGGCGCCATGCAAAGTGCAGAGTTTGAGTTTGTGGATGATGACGGTAGACCGGTCGACCCCATGATGGAAGCGCTCGATAATATCACGGCGTTGTTTGCCACCATCGCGTCACCCTACGTCCCACTGACGGCGTTTCAACAAAGCGTCTTAGGCGATGCGATAGTGACGGCATGGGAGCGTAAAGGTAATCAAGCCTTGGTGGATGATGTCAGAGACGCCTTGATTGAGATTGCTGGAGAAGAAAGCGACCGACGCATCAAAGACATTGCGGTGCAACTGAAAAAGTTCTGCACCGACGGCATGTACAAAGATGTGTTCAACAAACCATCGATGCTCGATCCCAGTGTGGAAATTACCACGCTTGAACTCGATGGGTTCCCGCCTGCTGTGCTCAGACCCGTGATTTTTGCTCTCATGGTGTCGATTAACCAGCAGATGTACCTGGCTGGATCTCGCTCTACCCCAAAGCTGTGCATCATTGAAGAAGCCTGGAGCCTCCTCTCTGGGGCAAACGAGCAAGCGAGGGAGTTCATCAACACCGGTTATCGCACCGCCCGTAAGTTCGGCGGCGCTTTTTGTACAGTGACTCAAGGGATTGAAGACTTCTTTAGCAACGAGGAAGCCAAAGCCTGCTACAACAACTCCGATATCCACATCATTCTTCGTCAAGGGGAAGGGTTTGATGAGTATCTGATCCAAAACCCGGATGCCTTCTCACCGTTTGAGCAGCGCCTCATTAAAAGTTTCGCTCCGTCTGCCGAAGCGGGATACAGCAGTGCGCGCATCAAAGCGGGTGGCCATGTCACCTATCACCGCTTTTTCGCCTCTCCGGTGAAACGCGCCATGTTCTCAACCGAGCCTAAGGAGTTTGAGTATTGTGAAAATCTTTATAAACAAGGCCACTCACTGGAGCGCGCCATTGAGCAAACCTC
>NZ_JBGONU010000143.1:0-1020 GCF_041439295.1 Vibrio sp. 1F253
TGGTTCACGCTTTCGTGGTGAACAACGCTTCATACGACTTCACGTCGCACGGGCAGAAATGAGCTAGAGCTACTACTCTAATGATTCATTAGAACAAATAGCAGCGTACCGATGCGATCGCTGCCATTTTAAGAGGATACTTTATTGCTTGCTACTCATGGAAACAGGAACGTAATACTTTCTTGGGCTATATAAGGGGTTAAAGGAACGTTTTTGTGCCCAAGCAGCGGCCAATGAATACCTAATTTAGAACAAAGACATTTAACCCGGTCCTATTTTCTCGTACTGGCTTTGTTCCTGAAATTACATTCACTCTCGATGGATATCCTGTGCCGAGATTAATATTTCCAGCCGTTAAATTGTAACGATTTAGGGATAGGGCTGTAGCAAGGGTATTCGGTTTGTAAGCCGTAGTTAATAATCATTGAAATATCAACGCCGAAGGACCCTGCATAGTTTGCTCGTCTGAACTTCTGCGGATCGTTTTTGGCGGTTTTCTCAAGTACCATCCAGATCATATCTTCAAGGAACTCAGGGTGGCGCCTTGGATCGAGCGCCATTGTATCGCGCATACAGAACCAGCTTCCTCCGCCTAGCTGTTTTTGATTATAGGCATTGTCAAAATACGCAGTATGCAAACCTTGTAGGTAGGCGTTTAAGCGTATGGACTCCAAGGTGTCCGTCTCGTCAATGTGCTGCAAGAAGTAGGGCAGTTTGGTGATGTCTGCCATTGCTCTTTTAGGCATAGCTAACGTTGCTGTGTCATATTGCTCATGTATCTCGCTCAGCAGTTGAGTGAGCTCGGGAGAGTGGGGTTGAGCTTGCACGCTCGCACAGGTAAGCAGCAGTAATGGTAAGACTGTTTTCATGGTCATTCTCCCTCTAGATACCTGATCATAATACCAGTATTTAGGCGGTGCATAAAGTTCTTTTTTATGCACCTAGTTAAGCATTATTCTTTCGAGTTTTGTGTGTATCTTGGCACCGCAGGATAGGCTTGGTCGGAGGTGACGTATTCCG